>URZG01000214.1 GCA_900552325.1 uncultured Porphyromonadaceae bacterium
CCCGGAAGCGACGCCCACCGTCTGTGCCGCGAGCTGATAGAGAGCCGCCTGCACGCCTACGGCGCCGACACCGTAATGGTGCAGCAGGCGCCGGTGACAACTTTCGACGGCACCCGCCACACCGCCTACAACATCCTCGGCCGCTTCAACCCCGGCGCCACCCGCCGCGTGCTGCTCCTGGCCCACTACGACACCCGCCCCTGGGCCGACCGCGACCCTGACGAGGCAAACCGCAGCAAACCCATCGACGGCGCCAACGACGGCGCCTCGGGTGTGGCCGCTCTTCTGGAGACAGCCCGCGTGGCCGGCCACCGCCTCCCCGACTCGATCGGGGTAGACCTCTTGTTCGTCGACATGGAGGACTCCGGCACCCCCTCCGGCTCCGACGACGATTCGGAAGACTCCTGGGCTCTCGGTGCGCAGGAATGGGTCAAGGCTATGCCCTACACTGACGAAAACCGCCCGCGCTACGCCATACTCCTCGACATGGTCGGAGGTAAGGACGCCCGCTTCCACCGCGAATATTTCTCCGACCGCGACGCCCGCGCAGTGGTCGACCGTGTGTGGAGCATCGCCCGCATGAGCGGCCTGGCCGAGCGGTTCCCCAACGCGCAGGGTGGCGCCATAGTCGACGACCACCTGCATATCAACGGCGCGGGGATTCCCTGCGTCGACATCATAGAGAGCGCCAACCCCACGACCGGCTCCTTCAACCCCACCTGGCACACCATGGCCGACAACGCCTCCAACATCGACCGCCGCACCCTCCGCGACGTCACCCAGGTGGTGCTCAACACTCTATACAACTACTGAATACAGTCAACATACATATAATCCCCCTCTCTCCGGGCAATATGACAATCAACGATAAACAAGACGAGATAATCGAGGAGTTCTCCGGTCTCGACGACTGGATGGACCGCTACGGAATGATAATCGACATGGGGAACTCCCTCCCCCCGATCGACGAGAAATACAAGACCCCCGAACACCTCATCGAGGGGTGCCAGAGCCGCGTATGGGTCAACGCCGAACTGTCGCCTGAAGGTAAAGTGATCTTCACCGCCGACTCCGACGCAATCATCGTCAAGGGGATCATCTCCATGCTCGTGGACGTTCTCTCGGGCCACACGCCGCAGGAAATCCTCGACGCCGACCTCTATTTCATCGACCGCGTGGGACTCTCCGAGCACCTATCCCCCACCCGCTCCAACGGCCTGCTGGCCATGGTGAAACAGATGCGTCTCTACGCGATGGCCTTCAAGGCCCTGCAGGAGAAGGGCCGCGCAGAAGACTGACGCAGCTCCCCGCCATCCCCCGAACTAAAATTTCTTTAACCATAATACCAACCGCGATGTTTAAAAACCACCCCAAAGGGCTGATCCCGGCCGCCCTCTCCAATATGGGCGAACGTTTCGGCTACTACATCATGAATGCCGTGCTGGTGCTTTTCCTCTGTTCCAAATTCGGACTCGCCGAGGAAACCAGTACGCTGATCTACTCATTCTTCTATGCCGGAATCTACGTGCTCAGCCTCGTAGGCGGTATCATCGCCGACAAAACACAGAACTACAAAGGCACCATCATCTGGGGTCTTATCGTGATGACCGTCGGCTACATAGTGCTCGCAGTGCCTATCCTCGCCACTCCGGAGAACAAGACATGGCTCCTGGTTGTGACCTGCGCCGCGCTCTTCTTCATCGCCTTCGGCAACGGCCTTTTCAAGGGCAACCTCCAGGCCATCGTCGGGCAGCTTTACGACAATCCCCGCTACTCGGCGCAGCGCGACTCCGGCTTCCAGATCTTCTACGTGTTCATCAACATCGGCGGCCTCATCGCCCCCTTCGTGGCCCCCATGCTCCGCAGCTGGTGGCTCGACGTGCATCAGATGGCATATAACGCCGACCTCCCCGCGCTCTGCCACCGTTATCTCTCCGACACCGACGCCATGACCTCGGAGAACATGAACAACCTCTACGCGCTCATCACGGCCGCAGGAGGCAACGCCGCAGGCGACATCAAGGCCTTCTGCTCTCAGTATCTCGAGGTGTTCAACACCGGCGTGCACTACTCGTTCATCGCCTCCGTGGCCGCCATGGCAATCTCGCTGACGATCTTCCTCTTCACTAAGAAAGGGCTCCCCACTCCGGGCAAGAAAGACAAGGCCGAGACCGTCAACTACACCGCCGAGGAACGCCGCGCCATGGCACGCGAGATCAAACAGCGCATGTACGCCCTCTTCGCCGTACTCGGCATCGTGATCTTCTTCTGGTTCTCCTTCCATCAGAACGGTACGTCGCTCTCCCTTTTCGCCCGCGACTTCGTCAAGACCGACACCATCGCCCCCGAAATCTGGCAGGCCGTCAATCCCTTCTTCGTGATCGTGCTCACACCCCTGGTGATGCTCCTCTTCTCCTCCCTGAGCAAACGCGGCATGGAGATCTCCACCCCCAAGAAAATCGCCATCGGTATGGGACTGGCAGGTATCGCCTACCTCTTCCTGGCCATCTTCTCCTACATCGAGGGCTATCCCTCGGGCACCGAGTTCCGCGACATGGCCACCACCGTCAAGGAGGGTATGAAAGCCGGGCCGTGGGTGCTCATCGCCCTTTACTTCTTCCTCACCGTGGCCGAACTGTTCATCTCGCCGCTGGGACTGTCGTTCGTGTCGAAGGTAGCGCCCAAGCACCTGCAGGGTCTCTGCCAGGGGCTGTGGCTGGGCGCCACCGCCGTAGGCAACCTCCTGCTGTGGATCGGCCCGCTGATGTACAACAAATGGCCCATCTGGGAGGCCTGGGGCGTGTTCTTCGCCGTCTGCCTCGTGTCGATGGGTGTGATGTTCGGCATGGTGAAATGGCTTGAAAGAGTCACCCGCTGACGCATCTTTTTATCCCCAAGATTTCCCCCTGAGATGGCCCGCGAACTGCTGAACAGGTATATATGGCTGGTGGACACCATCCGCCGCCACGGACGCATCACCCGGCGCGCGCTTGACGAGTGCTGGGCCCGCTCCCCCTATTCGGCAGGCGAGAAAGGGATTCCACGCCGCACGTTCTACAACTACCGACAGGCCGTGGAGGAGCTTTTCTCCATCAACATCTGCTGCGACTCCGCCACCTACGAATACTACATCGACGAGGACAACGGCGGCACGTCGCGCATAACCGACTGGCTCCTCGACGCCTCGGCCACATCGAACGTGCTCCAGGGCGCGCGCGACGTGGCCTCGAGGATAATGCTCGAGAACACCCCTTCGGCACGCGAGAACCTCGCTCCCATCATCGAGGCCATAAGATTCAACCATACGCTGCGTTTCGACTACCACCCCTACACGCGAGTCAACCCCTCGCGCGGGGTGGAGGTCGAGCCGTATTTCCTACGTATTTTCCGGCAGCTGTGGTACGTCACCGGGCGCAATGTGGCCGACGGCAAGCTAAAGACTTACTCGCTCGACCGCATCTCCGACCTGCGCGTGCTTTCATCCACCTTCTCCCCGCCCGCCGGAGGCACCGACCCCGAGGTATTCTTCGCCGACTCTTTCGGTATAATGGTCACCAAGGGGGATCCACACGTAGTGCGGCTGCGCGTGGATCCGCGTCAGGCCAAATATTTCCGCGCCCTGCCGCTCCATCCCTCGCAGCGCGAAGAGGTGAGCGACGGCTACTCTATCTTCACCTACCGCCTGCTGCTGACCTCAGATTTCGTTTCGGAGCTTCTGCGCTACGGCTCCTCGGTGACCGTACTGGCCCCGCGCGAACTCCGCTCGATGGTAGTGGCGGCCCTGCGCGACGCCCTCGCCAACTATCCCCCCGAATAACCCGCCACCAGTTATAAAAACAGCCACGGGAACCTTGTTTTGGGATCCCGTGGCTGTTTTTACAGGATATATGCGGTTTTCTGGCAGAATGTATCAAAATGGCATGATCTTATCAAACTGTAGGGACGCTCCGTGGA
>URZG01000215.1 GCA_900552325.1 uncultured Porphyromonadaceae bacterium
AATCTCTCAAATAAAAACAGAATCAATGCGTAAAATCCTTTGTCCTGCCATGGCTGCAATCATATCGGCCTCCGCGGCGTCAGGCGCCGTGAAGGCTCCTGCACAATACCCCGTGGCGCCGGTCGACGCCTCCGTTGTCGATGAATATTTCGGTGTGAAAGTCGCCGACCCCTACCGTCCGCTCGAGAATGATACTGCCGCTGTTACCGCGGCGTGGGTGGAGGCCGAGCGCCGTGTCACCGAGGATTATCTCAGCCGGATACCTTTCCGCGACAAACTGCGTAAGGAGATCGCCGGTTTCAACGACTATGTGAAACAGGGCACTCCCTGGCGCTGGAACGACGGCAAATATTACCTTTTCCGTAACGACGGCCTGAAAAACCAGTCGGTACTGTACCGCCTCGATACTCTTGACGCCGAACCGGTGGTTGTTCTCGATCCAAACGCACTCTCCGACGACGGCACCGTGGCCCTGACCGGTCTCTCGATGTCGGAGGACGGCAAATGGATCGCATACACCATTTCGCGCAGCGGATCCGACTGGACTGAAATCTATGTGCTTGACTCCGCCACCGGCAAGCTCGCCCCCGACCATATCGAATGGGCCAAGTTCACTTCTGCCGACTGGCGCGGCGACGGCTTCTATTACAGCGCTTACGACCGCCCCGAGGCCGGAAAGGAATATTCCAACGCCAACGAGAACCATAAGATCTACTATCACCGTATGGGCACTCCCCAGTCGGCCGATACCCTTGTATTTGAAGACCCGGAGCATCCGCTTCATTTCCATTCCGCAGGTCTGTCGTCCGACAAGCGCTATCTCTTCGTGTCGGTGGGAGGCCAGGGATTCGGCAACGGTCTTCTGATGAAGGACCTGGAAGCTGAGAATCCGCAGTGGCAGGTGATCGAAACCTCTCAGGACTATGATATCGGCGTGATAGATGTTATCGATGGCAAGATCTATATCCTCACTTCGGCCGGCGCCCCCAACAACCGCCTTGTGACAGCCCCGGTAAATGCCCCGACACGCGAGAACTGGACTGACCTCATCGCCGAAGACCCCAAGGGGGTACTCTCGGGCGTTCAGCGCGCCGGTAAAGACAAACTGATTGTCAGCTACGAACGCGACGCTTCCGACCATCCGGCGCTCTATTCGCTCGACGGCAAGAAGATCCGCGACATAGCCCTTCCCACCTTCGGAACCGCCTCGTTCGATTCCTCCGAGAAGTACGATGATGTGTTCTATTCTTTCACCTCATTCCTCTATCCGGCCGCATCGTTCTCTTACGATATGGCTACCGGCGAGAGCAAACCCTATTTCATCCCCGAGGTAAAGGGCTTCAATCCCGATGATTATGTTACCGAGCAGGTTTTTTATAACTCGACCGACGGTACCCGCGTGCCGATGTTCCTCACTTACCGCAAGGGGCTGAAGCGCGACGGCTCCAATCCCGTGTATCTCTACGGTTACGGCGGTTTCAACGTATCGCTTCCTCCCGGATTCAGCCCCAACCGTCTGGTATGGCTTGAGAACGGCGGCATATATGCCCAGGCAAACCTCCGCGGAGGCGCCGAATATGGCGAGCCCTGGCATGAAGCCGGCACGAAGCAGAAGAAACTCAACGTTTTCAACGACTTCATCTCGGCTGCCGAATATATGATAGGGGAGGGCTGGACTACACCCGAGAAACTTGTGATCGAGGGTGGTTCCAACGGCGGTCTCCTTGTGGGTGCGGTGACCAACATGCGTCCCGACCTGTTTAAGGTCGCTATCCCCCGCGTAGGTGTGATGGATATGATGCGCTACCATCTTTTCACCATCGGCTGGAACTGGGCGCCCGACTACGGTACTTCGGCCGATTCTCCCGAGATGGCAGAGTACCTCCTGGGTTATTCGCCGCTCCATAACATCCGCAACGACGGCACTCGCTACCCGGCCATCCTTGTCACAACAGCCGACCACGACGACCGCGTGGTGCCTGCACATTCGTTCAAATATGCGGCCACGCTCCAGCAGGCCGATACGGGCGACGCTCCCAAAATCATCCGCATCGACTCCAAGGCCGGTCATGGCGCCGGAAAACCGGTGTCGAAGGTGATCGACGAGTACGCCGATATCTATTCTTTCATATTTGAAAACATGGGGATAGAGCCCAAATGATTGTTCAACAGTTAGATATTATCCGATGAAATGCCGCAATTCAGCCCGCGGCGTGATTCTCGGTCTCCTTATAATG
Organism: uncultured Porphyromonadaceae bacterium; assembly: GCA_900552325.1. GTDB lineage: Bacteria > Bacteroidota > Bacteroidia > Bacteroidales > Muribaculaceae > UBA7173. Next base: position 2,238 of record URZG01000215.1, read on the forward strand.
CCGGTGATGCAGAGTTGCTTCACCGGCATTGAATCTACTCCTAAAATCACCTACAAGGAGGTGCGCCGGCAGAATGTCACCACCTCTCCGGAACAGGAGATAGCCGAGACTTTCACACCCGAGAAATACGCGCAATGGAAGCCGGGCAAACGCTTTTTCGTTACAGATGCAAAGGCCGAATGGGGGCTGCGCGGAGCCCGCGGAATACAACGCGGCGACACCCTGGTGATTGTCGGGTTCGCCGAAGGTATCGACATCACCGGAGCGGAGACGCGTGAGATCAGGCTGCGCAATCTCCGTTTGCCGGGTGACACCGCCGTATGCGTGGCACCGACAGCGGGCAAGACCGAATATTACCGTATCCCTTTCCTTATCGAGGAATCTGTGATCGACAAGATGCGCGACGCGCTGGTCGGCAACACCTACTACCTGAAAAGCGCGTTGTGGTACTCGGCCGACGGTAATACCGTGCGCGGTCGCAAATTCATCCCGGTGAGGATTACCGGTGTAGAACCGTTCTCCGACGACTATGCGGCGATGGTATCGATCACCGACGAGACAAACGGAGCCACAAGCGGTGTGCTGATGTCGCAGAATATCGGAAACCCCACACGGTCGTTCGACACCCTATTCTCTATTTCCGACCCCAGGAAACAGTACCCCGAGACCTCCGACGCCAACTGGGAAGCGATACGCAATTCGCGCGTCAACGACGGGATGACACGCCGCGAGGTGACGGCGGCGCTCGGTTCGCCCGCCTCCATCGACCGCGGCGTCAACCAGTCGGCCGCCTATGAGCGCTGGACCTACCCTGACGGAATCTCGCTCCTCTTCGTTGACGGAATCCTCCAGCGGCGCTGAAACGTTGGGCGCGCCCTCTGCGTGCGCCTCAGGGAGCTTCAGGGAGAGACCCTGCGGCGAGGCGCTAACAAAATTTTGCAGAAGCGGTGACGCTATTTGCGGATTTTTTGCTAACTTTGTGGCTTGAATGACTTTATGATTCAACCCGCAACCTGCTGTAATCGTATGCGAAAATATATATCACTGATTCTTACCGCTTTATTCTGTGTGATGGCTGTGGCTTTCACCTCCTGCGGCGAGTATCAGAAAGCTTTGAAAAGTTCCGATGCCAACTATAAGTTCGATTTCGCCAAGCGCGCTTTCGAACAGCAGCGTTATGTGCAGGCCTACACTCTCCTCAAGGATGTCATCACGGTGTTCAAGGGTTCCGACAAGGCCGAGGAATCGCTCTACCTTCTCGGTCTGAGCTATTACGAGAACAAGGAATACCCCGATGCAGCCGCTTACTTCAAGACCTACTACCAGCGCTATCCCAAAGGCAAATATGCCGAAATGGCACGTTACTATGCCGGCTACGCGTACTATCTCGACTCGCCCGAGGCTCAGCTCGACCAGTCAGAGACACTCAAGGCCATAGAGGAACTGCAGGGATTTCTCGACTATTATCCCCGCTCCGACAAAGTCACCCTCGCGCAGAACGCAATTTTCGAGCTTCAGGACAAGCTCACGCTCAAGGAACTGCAGAACGCTCAGCTCTACTACAACCTCGGCACCTACATGGGCAACAACTACCAGAGCTGCGTGATTACCGCCAAAAACGCCATTAAGGAATATCCTTATTCGAAATACAAGGAGGAGCTGGAGATGCTCGTGCTTAAAGCCCGCT
>URZG01000216.1 GCA_900552325.1 uncultured Porphyromonadaceae bacterium
GAGGAGGCGGGCGCTCTCCACCTTCTCATAGTCGCGTCCCCCTTCGATGCCGAACGCGCGCAAGGGTTCGAGCGCCTGCGTCACCTGGTTGATATTACGGGCGTCGGGATACTGTTCCTTTATAACCGAGAGGAGGTTGTTGGACTGATTGGATGGCACGGGCACGCTCATGTCGGGCTGCCAGTAACTGTTGTTCAGATTCCGGTTCTCGCCTAAGTCGGCAAAACCCACAAGGTTACGCGACTGTTCGTATTTGCCGCCTTTGTTGGTGACCCACACCTCGATACGGGTAATGTTCGCTCCCGATGAGACGAAGGGGAGCTTGGAAGCGAAGTTGTCGTAATTGGAATAAAAATATTGCGACAGGAAGAAGTGGCGGTTCTGGTCGTACTGAGCGGCATTGACGGAGAAATCCGTGGTCTGCGCTCCGCCTTTGGTATTGACGGTCTTTGACTCGGAGTTCTGTTGCGAAAGGAGTGCGGTGGCCGTGAGTTTGCCGAACTGCAGTTTTGTCTTGACACCGAAAAGAGCCGTGGAACCACGGATAAGCGACGACCCGGTGGTAAGCGACACGTTACCGGCCTCTATCGACTTCACGATATCGTCCTCCTTGCCTTCGTATCCGAGCTTTATATTCTTTGAGTCGAAATCGAAGGTAGCGTCGGTATTGTAAGTCATGTTGAACTTCAGGCGGTCACCTACCGATGCGCCGATCGTGGCCTGAATTTTCTGATCGAAATCAAAATAGGTCTTGCGGCGCGAGTTTACCGAAAGCGAGGGGTTATCAGTCTTGTTGGTCTTGATACCCATCTTGATCTGCACAGAGCCCTGGGTTTTGAGCTGCACGCCGCCGGGGCCGAAGATCTTCTCCAGCGGCCCGTAGGCAAAGTTCATGTCAAAGATATTGAAGGGCTGCTTCTCCGTGTTCTGCACGAGCTGCATGTTGCGCTCCTGGTAATACTCCTGGAGCTGGCGGCGTAACTGCCAGTCGTTGTACTGTTTCTCGGAGAGCATCAGCGGGGTCGTGATCTCCGTATCGCCTACCTTAGTACGTATGACGTAGCCCCCCGTGGCAGGATCATACTCCACCTCGGTTTTGACGTTGGACGGAGTGGTGAGGTCGGCGGCGAACTGATCGCGCATCAGATCTTCATAAGTCTGCGGCACCGTCTGCTGCACGGCGTAAGGCATCATTATGGAATCGGCAGCCACGGTAAGCGGACCGGCCTGTGGCGGGAACGGAGGGGGAGGCGTGATTCCGGAGGAAGCACCGGGGAGGGGGGCAGGCGACTGCCCCCATGCAAACATGGCCGCAGCTCCTACGGCAACGATACAGCCGAGGAGCTGGACAATTCGACGGGTAATAATATTTTTGCGGGCGTTGCGGGCCAAAATATCGTGATAATAAAAGTTTTGACACCCACGCCCCAAGTACCGCCGGGGGATCTCAGAGCATGGCGAGCGCTTTTTTGATCGCCGCCTCCACTTTTATGGACGGGTCGGCGGCAAAAAGCTTGTCGAGCACTTTCTGGGTAGTCGGTTTGGCGAAACCGAGCATCACCAGAGCCGCCATCGCCTCGTCGTAAGCCTCCGATCCGGGCAGCGGCTGATGTAATAACGTAGCTGATGTGGATTTTATTTTATCGCGCAGGTCCACAATTATCCTTTGGGCGGTTTTGGCCCCTATCCCCTTCACGGCTTTCAGCCTTTTCTCGTCGCCGGAGGCAATGGCAGCCTCCAGTTCGGCCGGAGGTATGGCCGACAGTATCAGCCGGGCGGAGTTGGCCCCTACCCCGCTGACAGCTATCATGTGGCGAAAAAGTTCACGTTCGCCGGCAGTGGCGAATCCATAAAGTTCGTGCGTATCCTCGCGGATGATCTCATGCACCAGAAGTTTTGTCTCTTTCTTTCCCTGAAGAGCGTCGAATGTGACCAGGGAGATATTCATACGATAACCTATGCCGTGGTTGTCGACCACGGCATAGGCAGGAGTGATTTCGGCCAAAGAGCCGGCGATATATTCAATCATATATAATAATGTGTAGTCTGATTAGAGTGTGTCATAAGCGGACTCAATCGCTCCCGCTGTAGGGACGCTCCGTGGAGCGTCCGCATAATCCACAGTATTTTCAGCGCTATTTTCGGACGCTCCACGGAGCGTCCCTACAGTTGAAGAAAACTCAGTCTATTTTGACACAACCTCATCAGTCAAGTTTATGGATGACAAGCCCGGACCGGAGCTTAGGCTCGAACCAGGTAGTCTTGGGAGGCATGATGTTGCCGGTATCGGCTATATCCATCAGCTGTTTCATCGATACGGGGTAAAGCGCGAGGGCCATAGCCATCTCTCCGGAGTCCACACGGCGTTTCAACTCGCCAAGACCGCGTATGCCGCCCACGAAATCGATACGTTTGTCGGACCGCAGATCGGTGATACCCAGTATATCGCGCAGTATAAGGTCGGACGAAATCGTGACGTCGAGCACGCCGATAGGGTCGTTGTCGTCATAACGGCCTTCCCGAGCTGTCAGCGAGTACCAGTGACCGTCAGCGAGATAGAGCGAAAAGTTATGCAGGGCGTCAGGAGCGTAGATCCCGGTGCCCATATCCTTTACGATGAAATCCTTTTCGAGGCGGAAGAGGAACTCTTCAGGCGACAGACCGTTCAGGTCGCGAACCACGCGGTTATAATCGATAATACGCAGATGTGAAGCCGGGAAAGCCACGGCAAGAAAATAATTGTACTCCTCGTCGCCGGTATGGTCAGGGTTCGATTCAGCCTTTTCCAGACCGACGCGGGCGGCAGCCGCCGAACGATGGTGGCCGTCGGCTATATAAAGATGAGGCATGGCCTCGAACTCACGGGTGATAACGGCTGTCATCTCGGGATCAGAGATAACCCAGAAAGTATGACCGAATCCGTCGGGCGCCACGAAATCATATTCGGGTTCAGTGGCGGCCACACGGCGTATAATATCCTCGAGAGCCGGATTATCGGGGAAAGCGAAAAACACAGGCTCGATGTTGGCGTTGTTGACCTTCACGTGGCGCATACGATCATCCTCCTTGTCGCGGCGTGTAAGCTCATGTTTCTTTATCACGCCGTTCACATAATCGTGAACGTTGGCGGCTATAACGAATCCATACTGGGTGCGGCCGTCCATTGTCTGCGCATATATATAATAGTGTTCCTCGGGATCCTGTACGAGCCATCCCTCCTTCTGGAACTTCGCGAAATTCTCCACCGCCTTGGCATATACCTTTTCATCATGCTCGTCGGTGCCGGGATCGAAGTCGATCTCCGGCCGTATAATATGGTAGAGCGAACGGGGATTCCCCTCCGACTCCTTGCGGGCCTCGTCGGAATTGAGCACATCGTAGGGACGGGAGGCTACTTCCTCCACCATCGAGCGGGGCGGGCGTACGCCGCGGAACGGTTTGACTTTTGCCATAACGTTAAATGTTAAAATGTTTCCGGGCGCCACGGCTCGGGAGTATTCCGGCCCATACGGAACCGGCCTCTTACACTCCGGCGCGAGACGCACCTGTTTTTCAGGTAGAATTAAGTGTCATGGCAAAGATAAGTAAAAGATTCGGATTCAAGTAAAGCAAGAAAACATTTTTTTATCGCACGGATGATTCGGGAATTAATCAAAAATCGACGTCAAAAAAAATGTTCAATCATAGATTGATTTAATTAAATTTTTACACATTGGAATACAGCGCGTTACGACATAACCGCACAAAAACAGCAAAAAAAGTTTGAAAAAAAATGCCCAAACCCCTTGCCAGTTCAAAAATTAGTCGTACCTTTGCAACGCAAAAGGGAAACAACCCCTCCCCAAAGCAAGAGAGAACCTCGAAATAATGCGAAAATAGCTCAGTTGGTAGAGCACGACCTTGCCAAGGT
>URZG01000217.1 GCA_900552325.1 uncultured Porphyromonadaceae bacterium
GTTTCAGATATTGAGATATTGCCGGAGAGTGGCAACGTATTCTTCAAATGCGTTGCGCCCTCTGTCGGTTACTTTGCAGACGGTGCGGGGCTTTTTCCCTACGAAACCTTTCGTGACGGTTATGTATCCCTCAGCGGAGAGTTTGTCAAGCTGAACACTGAGGTTGCCGGCCGTTGCTTCGGTCTTCTCCTTGATAAATACGAAATCAGCCTCATCAACATTCATAAGTATTGACATGACAGCAAGCCGCAGACGAGAATGAAGGAGCGGATCCAGTTCTTTCATGCTTCTTTGACAGCTTTATGATTGAGAATATGCCCGGGGATAATCATCATGCAAGTGAAGGCAACGATGAATACCGGGAGGAACCAGTTGACGCCTAAGGGGATTCCACCTGCAATACAGCAAGTGGTAAAGATGCCCGCAAGGAGTCCGGCTCCTCCTCCGAATATGAGTGATTTCTCATTTACAACCATACCGTTGAAAATCTCGGCCATCGGCACGATAATCAATCCGAATGAAAACATCATGGACCATGTGGACGCTCCTCGGAAAAGCAGAAAACCGACGCAGAAAAATGTGGCGGCCAAAGCGCTGAATCCTACGGTGCTCCATGCACGCGACACGAGTTTGTCGGAATAGCTTCTCATTCCTTTGGCATACTGATGCTTACGGGCTATTATTGGTGTAGCCACTCCGCCGATGATCCATATCAGGAACCACAGCCAGTTATAGGTCGGATTATGAGTTACTGCAAGGAGAATCCACACCAGCGCAGAAACGACTACTGTGAGATAGCCCCATAAAAGGAGTATGTTACCGTCGCCGAGAGAGTAGCGCTGACGTGTACGCTCTATCATAGAGGCTATCAGCTCAATGCTTTCCTTTTCTGAAATTCTGTTTTCTTCCATAATAACCAGGAGATTGATAAATAAGTTTATGTTATAAACCTCAGCGAACTGAAATAAGAGCTGCCGGCGCCTGGAGCTCTTGCAAGGTTTATGGTTGCAAAATTAGTTAAGTTTATAATATAAACCAAAATTTAAAGCACTTTTTTCAAAATCATCAATAAAAATGCAGTTTTAACGGAATTCTTAGTGGCGTGCTCGCATACATATATACAGCAAGATAGTTATTGACCTTTTGAAATTCGGACGAATGTGCTTATAGAGACAATCCGACTCGGGAATCGCTATGGTTCCAGTGTCAGAATCAGACACCGAACATCGGGTAAGCAGCAGGTGTTATTAATGAAAACAAGATGCGATATGAAAAACAGTCAGTCAGCCAAAGGGATGAACACTCCGCTTGCCGCGCCGTCGGGAAGGTCGAACTTTCTGCTGGGTAATGTATGTATTCTGATGGCGGCGTTGTTTTGGGGTGTTAATGTTTCGTTTACAAAAGCGTTGATTCCCGAATGGATGAGTTCGGAAGGAGTGACGGCTGTGCGTCTCATAGGCGGTTGCGTGTTATTCTGGCTGGCGTCCCTGTTCGTGAAGTGCGATAGGATAGCGCGGCAGGACTGGCTTCGTCTGGTACTTGGCGGGGTGGTGGGGCTTTTCGGCTTCATTTATATTTTCGTTATGTCGCTGCGTTACGGCAATCCGATAGATGTCTCGATAATAATGACTCTTCCGCCGGTATTTGTGGTACTTATGGGGGTAATCTTCATGAAACGGCGCCCGGGATGGATGGAATACGCAGGTATAGCGGTGTCGTTTGTCGGAGCGGCCGTAGTGGTGCTCGGCGGTCACGCAGGGAAAAACGGCAGCGACAACCTGCTCGGCGACCTCCTGGCGGTGGCGTCGACGATATGTTATGCTTTTTATCTTGTTATTCTCGAGAAGCCGTCGCACACTTATCGGCCGGTGAACATGCTCCGGTGGGTGTTCCTGTTCGCGGCTCTTCCGGCGATTGCGTTGGTACCGGGGATGCAACATGAGGGGATAATGCACGCCACCAAGGCAGCTCCCTGGTTTGAAATCGGTTTTATACTGCTGTGCCCCACGTTCCTGGCATATTTTCTGGTTCAGCCTGCGATAAAATATATAGGGTCGGAACTCGTGGCGATCTACCAGTATCTTATTCCGGTGTTCGCTTCGATATCGGCGGTGGTCATGGGGCTTGACCGACTGAAATGGATACAGGTACTCGCCATGGTTATCATCGTCGGCGGTATGGTGCTGACGAATGTCGGCAAGAAACGGCGTACGGCGTCACAGAGATCCTGACGGATTGCCGGGAGCGGCGCCCTTCGATGAGGTGTTTATCCGCAAGGAGCCGTACATCAAGCCGGCAAGGGCGCAGAACAGCAGCAGACTGCCCATAAGCAGGGCGTAGGAACTTACGCAAAGCATGATGTAACACGAGGTATATATCACGGTAAGTATGCTGCCCATCACAAGCCCTACCTTACGTGATTTCAGCATACGCCACATGTAGACGGTGATAAGTCCTACGGTCATCGCCATCGCCACAAGATATGCCCAGCCGAACGAGATGTGCTCCGACAAGGCAAGCAGCAGGCAGTAGAACAATATCAGAGCCGCCCCGATAAGGAAGTAATTGAACATCGGTATCGGATGCCTCATTGTGATCTCGGTGAAAATCACCGTAACGTATGTGAGCAATATGATGATGAAGGCATACTTTATGGAGCGCGAAACCTTCTGGTAGCGGCTGACGCCCACCAGAAATTCCGCCCCGACATAGCCATAGGTGCCGTCATCGGCTGAAATGTAGCTTGAACCGGCATTGTCCCACGGAGCAGAGAACCGACGGTTCCACGTATTGCGGCGGTCAGGCGAAGCTTTCCCTTTGAACGACGGGTTGGCAGCCTCGCCTTCAACCGAGATTTTTGAATTGGAGCATAATGGCATGAACTCAATGGAACCCGAGCCACGGATGTCAAACTCGGCATTGATTTCGGCATCGGCCAGTTCTGAGAGCGGAACAGAAGTATTTATGCCGCTTCCGGTGACATTCCACTGATAGGTTTTGCCACCTATTGTCAACGGCGTGAGGTTGGAGATGTGCGCCGTATTCATGTCAACAGCCACAACTACCTCGTCGTATGATGTAGCCGCGCTGTCGATGCTGTAATGGCTCTTCAGACGTACGTGTGCCTTGAATACCTCTCGTTCATATATACTTCGGTGGAGCGTCTCCGATTTCACAGTGGCTTCGCCGGAGAACGCATCAGGGGTGAGTCGTGTGGCAGTGGAGTCGCCAGTAAGATAGGCAACCGGCCCGTCAATCTCGACTTTACCGCCCCATTCTTGAGCTATTCGGTCGGTTACGCGGTCGTTTGTCGTCTCCCTCGATTCCACCATGCCCCACTCCACAGCAGCTGCAATCATCAGCACTATCGCCTGGAGGGCGAGGAGTACGATTTTTTCTCCGAAGGTCTTGCGTCGCGGTATATGTGGGCGTTGGCCGTAAGGGCCGTAAGGCGGAGGATATTGACCGGGATAGCGGGGAGGCATACCGTTCCCCGGCGGATACGGCCCCGGCGCCCCGAACGGCATATTCGGGCCATAAGGATAGCCTCCCGGCGGATTCGGTGCCCCCGACGGAGGGAATGGCGGCATATTTGGGTTTTGAGTACCCTGAGGGGGCTGGCGGTTATCCCGGGTATCCATGATTTATTTCTTGAAAGTCAGTTCTCCGTCAACAATCTTCATGCGAAGGGTGATGTACATCGCCACGGCTATTATCACGAAAAGGAGCAGCGAGCCCACAAGCAGGGCGAGTGTGCCCATCTTCACGAGGATGGCAACGATGATGTATTCGGCAAGGAGTAGTCCCACGGTCATCCACACCGCTTTCATACATCCGGTTATACCTTTAATGTATAATGATATGAGCCCGATTGTCATAACCGATACTATCGAGTAGGCAAGCCA
>URZG01000218.1 GCA_900552325.1 uncultured Porphyromonadaceae bacterium
CGGCATAATGGCCGTGGAGGATTATTCCGGCTCATGCGAGGTGCGCCTTTTCGGTAAAAAATATATCGAATTCGCCAACTACGGCAAACCCGGCACTCCGGTAGCGATCACCGTGCGCGGAGCGCGCCGTTTCAACGGCGACCTCGATTGGGAGGTAGTGCGTATGAACCTCCTTGACGAACTAAAGGGAAAACTCATAAAAGGGGTTACCCTCACACTCGCCGCCGACGAGATAAAACCGACCCTGGGAGCCGTGCTTCAGGAGCACATCTCATCAGGCGACGGACGCGGAGGCGGTCACCTGGCCGTGAAGATTTTCGATCAGGAGTCGAACCGCACCGTACGCCTCGAGTCGGCCTACCGGATACCTATGGATAAAAACCTGGTGAACTCACTCAACTCAATGGATGTGCAGTTCGCCTTCGACAGATACTGAACATAAACAACTAATAAAACAATTATCAATGGCACTTACAATCACAGACGCCAACTTCGAGGAGCTCATCGGCTCCGGCAAACCTGTAATTATTGATTTCTGGGCAACATGGTGCGGCCCCTGCGTAGGCATGTCGCCCCTTATCGACGAGCTTGCCAAGGAATACGAAGGCAAAGTAATCATCGGCAAATATAACGTGGACGAGGAGACCGAACTCAGCACCCGCTACCGCATCATGTCGATTCCCACCCTCCTTTTCTTCAAGAACGGAGAAAAAACCTCCATACGCCTCGCCGGCTCACAGCGCCGAGAGACCCTTGTGGAGAAAATCGACGAACTCCTGGCCCTCTGAATAATCGAGACTAACTGAACAGAAAAAAAGCGACGTCATGTTTTTGGCGTCGCTTTTCTCATATCAGGAAATGTCTGTCTCTTATTTCTTTATAAGTTTGCGGACCATACGGGTTCCGTCAGTCTGGCGGTATGTCACCAGATAAACGCCAGCCGGAAGGAAGGACACATCAAGAGTCGTTACGGTGTCTATGGCGTAAGATGCCACCCGGTTTCCTCCCATCGACCATATCGAAAGTTCGCCGACAGAAGGCACAAGTACATTAAGCTCCGTTCGAGCCGGATTAGGGAAGATCACGAACCGGTCACTGCCATCAGTCACTTCGGTCACTGCATTTACCAACGGCAAGGTATATTCAACCGTGGGTGATACTCCGAGACCTCCGGCAAATGCTATTTTCACAGCCACTTTTATTGTCGCTCCGGGTTTGAGATCGGGGATGAAGTATGCGTACCATCCCTCGCCGTCTTCACCGGAACTGCTCATCTCCACTTCCTGAAAACCGTCGGTCTGGTTCCACAGCCACGGGCCTGCGAACCCAACGTATTCACCCTCGAATTTCGCCGAGACACGTACTCCGGAACCGGTAGGCGTAAATTTGATTTTATACGGGCCGGCGAAAGTTCCTTGCGAATGGTCGGTTGCCTCGAAATACTTGACTACCACTGATTCATCTCCGGGTCCCGGAACAGGAGTATCTCCGCCATCTTTCTTCACTGTGAATTCAAAAGGAACCGACAGGAATGTGCGGTCGGCGGCAGACATCTCTGCAACAACAGAATGACTACCCTCCACTGCGGTCCATTCCGCGCAATATGTACCCGCAGCACGTGCTATCACTGAAGTTTCCAAGGATTCGCCGTCGATCTTGATGATTACTCCGGTAAGCTGATAATCACCGCCGTCGACTTCAGCCGTGAACATCACCTTATCGCCCGGCTTACAGTTCTCATTATCGATAGTAATCACTGCGGTTGGCACCTGAGGAAGGGGTTCGCTACTGGTCGAGGATGCGAGTGTACGTGCGGGAACCTGCATGGTATATCCATCGGAAAATTTCACTTCAAGAGGCTCCGTTCCGTAATTCTGCGCGGCATAAGTGCGTACACCGTCTTTTAAGAAAACACATGCAAGAGGATGGTTGGCGGTGACTGTGAGATCGGGCGTGCCGAGTTTGGCCATCGCGTGTATCCACTGGTAAGTGTGGGCCTGTGACTCTCCGAATTTCTCGCCTAAATGCGTGCATTTATTATAGAAATCCAATGCTCCCTGCGGATCTATCATGGAATAGAACCGACACCATGCGTCGTACCAGATATTCGGATTGTTTTCGTTATTAATGATACCCGTCTCGGACTTCATCGCATTCCAGTATTTCGTTGCGAATTCCTTGTTGTTGACAAGATAGAACGAACCTGCGTGCACGGGATATATCTGTATGCCGTAAGATCCGGCGATGCCCCCGCCCCAGAAATTCTGGTTATCATAAGCGTTGGAGAATACGCGCGAAGCAACAGCCGAGGTATAATCGGAAGAAAATATGCGGTGGTTCACATCAAACCAGTATTCTTCTATCGCCGACAGTTCCGTGACATAGAGATAAACGCCGAGATCGCGTATCGCCTGATTGCCGGTAATTTCGCCCCAGTGTATGAGCGAGCAGTTGAACTGCATCGATTCCGAAGTGGATTCCTGGTCTATGCCCTGTCCGAGCAACGCAGTACCGTTAGCCCAGCTGTGGCCGGCATAAGGGCTGAAATTGCGGAGGTAAGGAAACATCGTGTCGTTCCTGTCGGACGATGCGGCATCACGCACAAGTAGATTTATCATACCACCCCACTTGGACGAGGCGCCCCAGCCCGGCTCGTACTGCTCGAGGAAAGCTGCGGCATGGATAATGTAGCCCCAATGGAAATGGTGGTCGTTGATGTTTTCGTCCTGTCCGTGACCCGCAGGGTAGCCTAAAAGTGTTGACCATGGTTTATGGTAATAGAACAGGAACGCAACTTCGCCGGGAGTATAGGACAACCAGTTCTCCACCCGTTCCTTAACCAAATCGAAAGCAGTACGGAAAGCCGTCTCGTTGCCGCTCTCCTTAGCCACGCGCGCCGTCTGCACCAGTCGGTTGAGAATCTGGCCGTCATTGTAGGAGTCTGTCCAGTCGGATATGCCATTGTCAGTGTTTACCGCATCAATCAGCCGGTTAAGCTCTTCCTGCGAGAAACCAGTGGAGGCATCCTGCACAGCGGGCATCGTCGGCAGCACACCGTGGAAAGTAAGGGATGTGCGGAACTCTTTTCCCCCGTACATCTTCATCTTACCCCGCACGGTGGAATATTCGCCAGACTCCATCGTGTAAGAACCTTTCAGGTGCCCCCAATGGTGAGGCAACATGCCGAACAGGAAGTCGGAGGCAGTTCCTTCCTTCACTTCCGGGGTAACAGAGTAAGTGGTTACAACCTCTCCTGTGTCGTGGTTATACACGAACTCGGCACGGGTGTCAGCCGGGAATACAAAAGCGTATTTCTTCCATGCTGTTGCCGCCGAACGCGGATCGGCTCCGTCGGGGAGCAAAACGGCCGAGAAGTAATCCTTGCCGGCGAGATCAGACGTGGCCGAAGAGCCGCTGACACTCCATGAACTACCTTCGGGTGCATATACGGCGTACGCGCCGCCGTTGTAGCTGCCGCTTACAATCAGGACGTTGCCATCGGTTGTCAGCGACCCCATAGCCGATATGGAAACGGGAGCCGAGCTTTTGCGGGTAAAATAGGCGAACGGCATCGCTGTGCCAACAGTTGCCTCCATGTCACCCCAGCTGAGGGTCACGGTCCAATCTGAGAAATCGCTCACAGTCGTCCTGGCGCACGAGAGCCCCTGGAGGCCTATGCGTAGAGGATCAAGGCCTTGCAGCACAGCCTGGCCCTGCATGTTCTTTATCATTACGAGGCCATTGTCCTGCGGACGGAGCGCCATCGGATAATTGAACATATTTTCCCCGTGGGGATTGATAAGTTCGTTGCACCACCAGTCATTGGTGGGTACCGGTTTCGCCGCCGCCGCTCCGCTGAGCGCCGGGTCCACTGTAATGTACTTGTTTCGCCCGGC
>URZG01000219.1 GCA_900552325.1 uncultured Porphyromonadaceae bacterium
AACACCACCGACTGACACCACCGTGGCTGACACGCTGCAATTTTGTCATGCCCCGATGTCATGATTTCAATATTTTTAACCATAAATGCCGGCCATTGAAGGCTGGCATTTTTTTTGCCGTTTGTTATAACATGAGAGGCTCTTTCCGGATTGCCCCAGCATCAACCGTAAAACAACAAACAACAACAACTATATTATGAAAGAAACAATCGGAGTTACCACCGAGAATATCTTTCCGGTGATAAAGAAATTTCTTTACAGCGATCATGAGATTTTTCTGCGCGAGCTCGTCTCCAACGCCGTTGACGCCACGCAGAAACTCCGCACCCTATCCTCTTTCGGAGATTTCAAAGGGGAACTGACGGATATGAACGTCTCCGTCAGTATCGATGCCGCCGAAGGCACCCTTACAGTCTCCGACCATGGCATAGGCATGACCGCCGACGACATTGAAAAATACATCAACCAGATAGCCTTCTCAGGCGCCGAGGAATTCCTGGAGAAATACAAGGACAATGCCAACGCCATAATCGGCCATTTCGGTCTCGGCTTCTACTCCGCCTTCATGGTTGCGAAAAAAGTGGAGATCCGTTCCCTTTCATACAAAGAGGGCGCCGAAGGGGTAAAATGGAGCTGCGACGGCTCGCCGGAGTTCACCATGGAACCCTTCGACAAAACCACCCGCGGCACCGATATCGTACTCTATATCGATGACGAGAACCGTCAGTTCCTCGAACCGGCCAGAATAGAGGGACTTCTCCGCAAATACTGCCGGTTCCTCCCCGTTCCCGTGATTTTCGGCAAGGAGCAGGAGTGGAAGAACGGCAAGATGACCGACACGGACCGTGACCGGATAGTAAACATCACAGAACCCGCCTGGACAAAGAAACCCGCCGACCTCACCGATAAGGATTATCTGGCGTTCTACCACGAGCTTTATCCCGGCCAGGATGATCCCCTATTCTGGATCCACCTTAACGTGGACTATCCTTTCACTCTCACCGGCATCCTCTTCTTCCCCAAGATCCACAACAATCTCGAGGTTACCAAGAACCGTATTCAGCTTTACTGCAACCAGGTCTACGTTACGGACTCGGTCGAGGGGGTAGTTCCCGAATTCATGATGCTTCTTCAGGGCGTGATCGACTCGCCCGACATTCCGCTTAACGTAAGCCGTTCATATCTTCAGAGCGACACCGCCGTGAAGAAAATCTCCTCCTATATCACAAAGAAAGTATCATCGCGACTGGAAGAGATCTTCAAAGCCGACCGCACTGCGTTCGAGCAGAAATGGGACGACATCAAGATCTTCATCGAATACGGCATGCTCACCGACGAGAAGTTCTGTGAGGCTGCCATGAAATTCTGTCTCGTGAAAGATACCGACGGCAAATATTTCACCCTTGACGAATACCGCACACTCATCGAACCATCCCAGACCGACAAGGAGGGTAACGTTGTCTATCTCTATGCCACCGATCCGACAGCTCAGTACAACTACATACGTTCGGCCAATGATGCCGGCTACTCCGTGCTTGTGATGGACGGGCAGCTTGACTCTCATTTCGTAGGACTCCTCGAGCAGAAACTTGAAAAGAGCCGTTTCGTGCGTGTCGACTCCGACGTGATCACCAACCTCATTCCCAAGGCCGACAAAGCACAGGTGGATCTCACCGCCACACGCCGCAATATCCTCACCACTCTTTTCAAATCACAGATCCCCGAAGTAGAGAACTCTCAGTTCATCGTCTCGTTCGAGGCTTTGGGCGCGAACGGCTCACCTGTCGTGATTACCCAGAACGAATATATGCGCCGCATGAAAGAGATGGCCGCCCTGCAGCCCGGAATGAACTTCTACGGCCAGATGCCCGATTCATATTCTCTGGTAGTCAACACAGACCATCCTCTGGTTAAGAAGATCTCAGAAGAGGCCGGATCTGCACTTGACGCCAAAGTGGAGCCTCTGGAAAAACAGATCGATGAGGACAACAGCCGCATCACCGCCCTTCGTGGCGACAAGGCTTCCGATGCCGACAAAGCCGAAGCTGACGAACTGGTCAAGAAGGTAGATTCCATACGCGCCGATCAGACCGAGACAATTACCGCCTATGCCGCCACACAGCCGGTAGTGCGGCAGCTGATCGATCTCGCGCTTCTGGGCAACGGCCTGTTACGAGGTGCCGAGCTTTCACGCTTCATATCCCGGTCAGTCGAACTTCTCTGATTCCGGACATAAGATCATGCCGGAAGCGCATCCCAATCTTTTTACGGTTGAGATGCGCTTCCGTTTGTCAGACACCGATCCAACTGGCAAAGCAGCGCATCACACCCGACAGTTCTCCCCTCTTTCATCTACCATTGCCCCAAAGCGGCCCACAAATGGAGTTTTGAAAGATTTTTTATAAAAAATTAATCAAATTGTTTGGCGCTTCAAAAATTAAACGTAACTTTGCCATTACAAACATCAAATATAATTCCAACCGACAATGATTCAATCATCCATAAATTGCAATTAGTGTTTTTATCCAGATTCAATCTGACGAATATTAAGTGCTTTGGAACAATTCTCTTCATCTGATTTAATATTCCCGCCGGGAATGCCAGTGATTGGTATTCCCGGCTTTTTTTACCTTAATATTATCAATCGAATAAGCAGATGGACTGGGGAAAGGATGTTTTTATGTTCTTAAACACATATCTTTTTTTTATGTTCTGCAACATATCTGATGTTTTTAAAGCCTATTGCACACTTGCACACATTTTGTGCAATAGTTTAACTTCAATCAACAAGCAATTTTATTCATTATGTCGAATATTACGACACTTTTAAATCATTACCTAATGCCGTTATTTTTAATTAAAATATTTTTCAGACAAATTTATCGCATTTTTCACCACTTTTTATTGCACACTTTTTGATGTTATTTCAATAATAATTACGATATTTGCACATCACTTATATAATATACGCCTACTATGCAACCTCTCAAAAACTTCTCCGGTCTTACCGTGCATCTCAAGAATACCGGTATGCGCAAACGCGTCGCCGTTGTATGTGCCGACGATCCCGAAACAGAATATGCCGTAAGCCGTGCTCTTGAAGAAGGGTTCGCTGATTTCGTCATGATCGGCGACCGCACGAGGCTTGAGGCCTATCCCGAGCTGTCAAAATTCGCCGACCGTCTTGAGATTGTCGATATAAAGGATTCCGATGAAGCAGCCCGTCACGCCGTCACAATGGCACGGGAAGGGAAAGTAGACGTCATAATGAAAGGGATAATAAACACCGACAATCTTCTGCGCGCAGTCCTCAACAAGGAAACAGGTATCCTCCCCAAAGGAGCCGTGCTCACTCATATCACGGCGGCAGAGATTCCCGGATACCATAAACTTCTGTTCTTCTCGATGTAGCGGTGATCCCATATCCCACTATTGCCCAGCGCGAGAGTATGATAAATTACGGAGTCGCCACACTGCACCGGTTCGGCATCATGAAGCCGAAAGTAGCGCTCATCCACTTCACAGAAAAGGTAAATCCGAAATTCCCCAATTCCGTGGACTATCAGACGCTGGTGAAGATGAACGAAGACGGTGCCTTCGGCGACGCCATACTCGGAGGCCCGATGGATGTGAAGACTGCCTGCGATCTCCATTCCGCTGCAGTAAAACACATCGAATCGCCCGTCTGCGGTGACGCCGACCTCCTGATATTTCCCAACATCGAGTCGGGCAACACATTTTACAAGACCGTCACCCTTTTCGCCAAAGCCGAGGTGGCGGGTATGCTTCAGGGCACGGAAGTACCGGTCGTGCTTCCATCCCGCAGCGATTCAGGGATATCGAAATATAACTCCCTGGCGATGGCGGTGCTCACAGCGTGACACCCCGGCGGCGG
>URZG01000220.1 GCA_900552325.1 uncultured Porphyromonadaceae bacterium
CGACGAGAGTACCGAGGGTGGTGAGGGTAGCCACGATGGGGAGGTTCTGCTGCAGCGAGGGCATCTCGATTGCGGTAGCTTCCTCAACTTCTTTCTGAAGGGTGGCGATTTTCTGCTCTTTGGTCAGGACGGTGTTCTTGTCCATCTCGTCGTAGCGGGTCAGGGCAGCGGAAACGACAGCGGCAACGGAACCTTTCTGCTTCTTGCAGAGGACCTGTGCGCCGGCGATGTCATTCTTCTCGAGGCATTTCTTCACGCCGGCAACGAACTTGGCGATGGAGCCGGTACCTTTGGCGGACTTGAGGGCGATGGCGCGCTCAACGGAGAGAACGATAACGGTGAGGAAGAGGGTCTGGAGGATAGGCACGATGATACCGCCTTTGAATACGGTACCGATCAGGTCAACGGGGTGAGCCTTGCTCTGGGCTTCGTCGGCGAACCACATGGAGGCACCTTCAAAACCTTCAACATCGAAGTGCGAGGGGTGACCGAAAACGAAAAGGAAGAGGCATACAGCGATCACGAAGCAAGCGATGATCACCAGGAAAGCGTTCTTGATACCGCGAACGTTGGTGCCGGGCTTAAGGGTGGCCGCGCTTTTGGGAGCGGCGTTGGGCTTTTGAGCTTCCATAATTTGAATAAGTACTTTTAGAATTGAATGATATTAATAATGATAGTTTTCTTCGAGTCAATCGGCGGCATCAGTCCTGAGCCGCGAAAAGTGGAAAGAGGGGGATCGGCCGCTTATGCGGGCCGGCTTCACAGACAGATGCCGGAGAGTTCACAAATCTCATATTCCGGAGAACCCGGAGGCGCTGTGCTTACGCTCGTTATGCAGCCACAACCATATTCCGGAACCGGGGCGACGGGTATCCGAGGTATAAACGGCGGAACAGACCCGATATTATGCCCTGACAGCCATCAGGAACGATGAAAAGGAGTTAAAAAATGTTGCACGTCAGCAACCGGGAACCTACAGTCGATAAAGAGCCTCTGTTCCTCATGGTGATACATGCGCGTAAAATTCTGGTTGCCAACCGCTTGCGGGTTACATTCATAACACACTCCGTCACCGCGGGCCATTCCACATGACGCCCTGGAGCGAAATATGCAACTGAAGCTTTCTGCAAAATTATTACTATATTTTTAACTGACAAAATTTTTCGGTGGTAATTTTATCGGTTGGTTATACATTTCTCGCTGTGCTGACCGTATGGCCCAAAGCGACCTTCCGAAGTGGCCGGAAGGGGGAGTTGCAGCCTCCGCAGACGAACGGCGCGCACCTTGACGGAGAATATTGACAAACCGCCTCATTTTTCTACCTTGCGGAGAGTGATAATGAGAAAAATATTATGTACCTTTGCAGGCGAAAAACGAATTGAGGAAATATTTCCGTAATTCATCCCTTTCGCCCGGTCTGCCGGGCGGCTTTCCGGTACAGGTTTCCAGGAATTCAAGTTTACACATCCGAAACTTTTCCCCACCGCAAACACATCCTCTTTATATATAATAATGAGTATTTCCGTAAAACTCAAAAAAGGACTTGACCTCAGCCTGGCAGGCGCCGTGGAAGCGCCCCGGGCGGACGCCCCCTTGATCATGCCGGCCAGCGTAGCCGTCACGCCCGATGACTTCACCGGTTTCATACCCAAGACCGAGGTGCGCGAGGGCGATACCGTAAAAGCGGGTCAGCCGCTTCTGCGCGACAAGAACACGCCCGAGATGAAACTCGTTTCTCCCGCCGCCGGAACCGTAAAGGCCGTAGTACGCGGAGAACGCCGAAAAATCGAGCGCGTGACAGTAGAAGTGAATCCCGCCGGGGAGGCAGTTGTATTCGATACAGCCAAAGCGCTCTCCGACGCCGATGCAGCCCGTAAACTCCTTATGGAATCGGGTCTGTGGGCATATACCCGTCAGCGTCCCTACGATATAGTAACCGATCCGAACTCCACGATACGCGATATTTTCGTGACCGGCTTCGATTCAGCGCCGCTGGCCGTAAGCCGCGAGGCTTTCACACCGGAAACCGTTGCGCACCTTGAGGCTGCGGTGAAACTTCTTAACCTCATAACGGAAGGAAAGGTCTACATCACACGCCGTGCTTCGCAGCAGATGCCCGACATCAAAGGAGCCGAGATGGTTGACGTAACAGGCCCCCACCCCGCCGGAAACGCCGGCCCTGTGATCGCCGCCATCCGTCCTGTGAACAAAGGGGAGACTGTGATGACACTCTCCATCGACACCCTCGACCGCATAGGCGCTCTCCTTACTGACGGCACCGTGCCGGCCACAACAACCGTGGCGCTCACCGGATCAGAACTGCGTGAGCCCAAGATGGTAAAAACACTCGTGGGTGCCGACATGACCGACCTGCTGAAAGGAGAGATAGCCGCCGACGGACGCCATCACCGCATTATCTCAGGAAACGTGCTCACCGGCGTAGCTGTTCCGGCCGACGGGTACCTCCGTTTCCCCTACACACAGGTGACGGTAATTCCCGAAGGTGATGATGTCGACGAATTCATGGGATGGGCCTCCCTCTCCCCCTCCAAGATGAGCACCTCATTCTCTTTCCCATCGCGCCTGTTCGGCAAAAAGCGTTTCAGCCCCGACGCCCGACTCCTCGGCGGCCGCCGCGCCATGATCATGAGCGGCGAATACGACAAGGTGTTCCCCATGGATATTCTGCCGGAATATCTGGTGAAAGCCGTTCTTGCCAAGGATATCGACCGCATGGAGCAGCTCGGCATCTACGAAGTGGCTCCCGAGGACTTCGCGCTGGCCGAATATGCCGACACCTCCAAACTGGAACTTCAGAAAATCATACGCCAGGGACTCGACTATCTGCGCAAGGAGCTGCAGTGACCCGGCGCCCGAGAAAAGCAACCAATCTCACATATAAAGATAAATTCTTACAGTTTTGAAAGCACTTAAGAAACTGATGGACAAGGCCAGGCCGGCTTTTGAACCCGGAGGGAAGCTCCACGCTTTCCGTTCGGTCTACGACGGCTTCGACACCTTCCTTTTCACCCCGCGCGAGACTTCGAAGTCGGGCGTGCATATCCATGACAACATGGACTCCAAGCGCACCATGATCATCGTGATCGTGGCACTGCTGCCCTGCCTCCTTTTCGGCATGTACAACTGCGGCTACCAGCACTGGCTGGCCTGCGGCGCCACCGAGTTCCCCTTCTGGGACCTCTTTTTCTACGGGCTGCTGGCCATCCTGCCGGCCATCGTGGTATCCTACTTCGTGGGGCTCGGCATAGAGTTCTGCGTGGCACAGTGGCGCGGCGAGGAGATCCAGGAGGGATTCCTCGTGACCGGTATCCTCATCCCGATGATATGCCCCGTGGAGACACCGCTGTGGATGATCGCGGTGGCCACCGCATTCTCGGTGATCTTCGTGAAAGAGGTGTTCGGCGGCACAGGCTACAACATCTTCAACGTGGCTCTGGTGACACGCGCCTTCCTCTTCTTCTCATATCCCGCCAAGATGTCGGGCGACAACGTGTTCATCTCGCATGACTCCATCCTCGGGCTCGGCGGAATGGCCCCCGACGGCTTCACCGGCGCCACGCCGCTGGGACAGGTAGCCACCTCCGGCGCCCAGAACGCCGCCGACGTGGCGGCTTCGCTCCAGGGTGTCGACGGCCATGCCATCGACCTGTGGCAGATGTTCTTAGGACTCATCCCCGGTTCCTTCGCCGAAACCTCCACACTGTGTATCCTCATCGGCGCGGCCCTGCTTCTTGTCACCGGCATCGCCTCATGGCGCATAATCCTGTCGGTATTCGCCGGCGGCGCCGTGATGTCGCTGATCGCACACTGGTGCGCCACTCCGACCTATCC
>URZG01000221.1 GCA_900552325.1 uncultured Porphyromonadaceae bacterium
CCATCAAGGGCTTCGCCACCACCCTCATAATCGGTATCGTCTGCTCCTTCTTCACCGCGGTCTACCTGACCCGCATCATCTTCATCGCCTTCGGCAAGCGCAAAGCTTTCACCAAGCTCACCTTCGCCACAGGCTTCTCCCGCAACCTCTTCACCAAGAGCAACTTCAACTTCCTGGGCGCACGTAAGGGCGCATTCATAGTCGTAGGCACATTCTGCGTGCTGGTGGTAGCGTTCCTCTTCGCCCGCGGGCTCAACCAGGGCATCGACTTCTCCGGCGGCCGCAACTACGTCGTCAAGTTCGAGAAACCCGTCGACACCGCCGAGCTCACCAAGAAACTCACCCCGGTGTTCAACTCCAACGGCCAGACCGCATCGGTTTCCGTCATCACCATCGAGAACTCCGACCAGGTGCGTATCTCCACCAACTACAAGGTAAAAGCCACCGGCGACGCCTCAGAGATCGAGAAAGAGATCACCAAGATGCTCTATGACGCCTTCAAGGCCGACAAGCTCCTCCCCGAAGGTATGACCCTCGAGCAGTTCTCCACCACCGACGAGACCCAGGGTATCATGTCGTCGCAGACCGTAGGCCCGACCGTAGCTAACGACATGCGCAACAAAGCCTACATCGCCGTAGGTCTGTCGCTGCTCGCCATGTTCCTCTACATCCTGCTCCGCTTCCGCAACGTTGCCTTCTCGTTGGGCGCCCTGGCCGCCGTGGCTTTCACCGCCTTCTCGATCATCGGCGTCTACTCCATCTTCTGGGGTGTGTTCCCCTTCGCTATGGAGATCGACCAGAGCTTCATCGCCGCTATCCTCACCATGATCGGTTACCAGATCAACGATACGGTGGTGGTGTTCGACCGTGTGCGCGAGAACACCGGCCTCTATCCCAAGCAGGACTTCTTCACCACGATCAACAAGTCGCTCAACCAGACTCTCGGCCGTACCATCATGACATCGCTCTCCACCTTCCTGGTGCTGGCCTGCATCTTCATCCTCGGCGGCGACTCCATCCGCTCGTTCGTGTTCGCCATGCTCTTCGGCGTTGTGGTAGGTACCCTCTCCACCATGTTCATCGCCGTGCCCGTGGCATACCTCACCAACAAGAAAGCCGTTGCCAACCCCGCACTGAAGTGATAAACGCCGGGCCTTGCGCCTGACCCCGATACCGCAGCCCGGAGCCTCGCCGCTCCGGGCTGTTTCATTTATACGCAGCACGCGGGAGCCGCCTCACCCCGAAACACAAAGGCAGAAAACAGCTCCGTGCGATTCCGTTGAAATTTCCTTTGAATAAGTTTGCAATTCAGGAAATAAATGTTAATTTTGCGCTTGCACCGATAAAAGCCCCTCGCGGGCTTGTTCTTTCTGTCGGAGACACCTCACACCAGTCCAATCAATTCCTCATGAAAAAATTAGCCATCTATAAAAACGATCCCTGGCTTGAACCTTTCGCTCCGGCCATTGACGGGCGATACCTCGACGCGCAGCGCAAAGAGGCCGATCTCACCCAGGAAAGCCACACCCTCGCCGACTTCGCCAACGCCCACCAGTATTTCGGGCTGCACCGACGCCGCGGAGGGTGGGTATTCCGCGAATGGGCGCCCAACGCCACGGCAATATACCTTGTAGGGGATTTCACCGGATGGCAGGAAAAGCCCGAATACCGCCTCAAGCCCCTGGGCGACGGCACATGGGAGCTGAACCTCCCGGCATCGGCGATACGCCACGGACAGCTCTACAAGATGCACGTGAAATGGGACGGCGGCGAAGGCGACCGCATCCCCGCCTACGCCACCCGCGTGGTACAGGACCCCGAGACACACATCTTCTCGGCGCAGGTATGGAACCCGCGCGTATATAAATGGAAGGTGGAGAAATTCATCCCCGACACACGCCCCCTACTTATATATGAGTGCCACATCGGCATGGCCCAGGAGCGCGAAGGGGTGGGCACATATACCGAATTCCGCGACAACGTGCTTCCGCGCATCGCCGCCGACGGCTACAATGCCATACAGATAATGGCCATCCAGGAACACCCCTACTACGGCTCGTTCGGCTACCACGTGAGCAACTTCTTCGCCGCATCGTCGCGCTTCGGCACCCCCGAGCAGCTGAAAAGCCTCATCGACCGCGCCCACGAACTCGGCATCGCCGTGATAATGGACATCGTGCACTCCCACGCCGTGAAGAACGAGAACGAGGGGATAGCACGCATCGACGGCACACGCGCCACATACTTCTATCCCGACGCCCGCGGCGAACACCCGGCATGGGACTCCCTCTGCTTCGATTACGGCAAGAACGAGGTGCTCCACTTCCTCCTCTCCAACTGCAAGTACTGGCTCGAGGAATATCATTTCGACGGCTTCCGCTTCGACGGCGTGACCTCCATGTTATACTACGACCACGGCCTGGGGAAAGCCTTCGGCTCGTATGCCGACTACTACGACGGCGGCCAGGACACCAACGCCATAACCTACCTCACCCTCGCCAACAAGCTCATACACGAACTCAACCCCCACGCCATAACCATAGCCGAGGAGATGAGCGGCATGCCCGGCCTCGCCCTCAAGATCAAGGACGGCGGCATGGGCTTCGACTACCGCATGGCGATGGGTATCCCCGACTACTGGATCAAGCTCCTCAAGGAGAAGAAGGACGAGGACTGGCATCCCACCTCGATATACTGGGAACTCACCAACCGCCGCTACGACGAAAAGACAATATCCTACGTGGAAAGCCACGATCAGGCGCTCGTCGGCGACAAGACTGTGATTTTCCGCCTCATCGACAAAGAGATGTACTGGCACATGATGGTGGGCGACACCAACGCCACCGTCACCCGAGGCATCGCCCTGCACAAAATGATACGCCTGGTGACACTGGCCACCATCAACGGCGGCTACCTCAACTTCATGGGCAACGAGTTCGGGCACCCCGAGTGGATCGACTTCCCACGCGAAGGCAACGGCTGGAGCTACAAGTACGCACGCCGCCAGTGGGACCTCGTCGACCGCGAAGACCTGCAGTATCAGTATCTCAACAACTTCGACAACGCCATGGTGGAACTCGTGGCCGGCGTCAACAACTTCCAGGCCCTGGCCATAGAAAAACTGTGGGAACACGACGGCGACCAGGTGCTCGCCTTCCGCCGCGGCAACCTGGTGTTCGTGTTCAACTTCAACCCCTCCAAATCGTTCGATGGCTACGGTATCCTGGCTCCGATAGGTAAATACAAGGTGGTGCTGTCGTCGGACAACCCCGAGTTCGGCGGCTTCGGCAACGTTGACGAGGATGTTGAGCACCTCACCCTCTTCGACCCCCTCTACCAGCCCACAGGCAAGGAATGGCTCAAGCTTTACCTGCCGGCACGCTCCTGCCAGGTGCTCCGCATGCAGCGACGTTCGCCCAAGAAAAAAGACTGATACCAGCGCATACATCTTATAATGAATAATCATACCGATTCTGTCGCCGCGGCGCCGAAGGCTCAGACCTGCGGCGCCGCGCCGCTCCTCCCCGAAGAGCTCTCGCGCTCCGAGATCAGGGAACTGCTCGATGCCGAGGCGCGCCGCATCAACTCGCCGGAATTCATTGCCGACGACCCCGTGCAGTTTCCCCGCCGTTTCACATCGCAGCAGGACATCGAGATCGCCTCGCTGCTGGCCTCAACCATAGCCTGGGGAAACCGCCGCATGATATGCCGCGACGCCGACCGCATGCTCGCCCTGATGGATAACTCCCCCTACCGCTTCGTGATGGACCGTGCCTACGAGGACCTTCCCGAGGGCAATATCCACCGCACGTTTTTCACCGCCGACCTCCGG
>URZG01000222.1 GCA_900552325.1 uncultured Porphyromonadaceae bacterium
CCTGTGCTCTGGACGATGAATGTGCGGATTATCTTTACCAGAACAGACTTCTCAACGACACTCTTGTAAAAGCGATTTACGGACGCAGAGGCCCCGTACATATCAATGTACATCTATCCGCCCCATTATCCTGTGAAACGTCCGTTGCCCCCATTGGAGAATCTGACAGGCTTGTGGAATATGAGGAGCCTCCTCAGGTTATCTCCACCTCCCAGTCAAGACATTTCGCTGAGGAGTTGTGTGGCAAGAAAGTCCTTGTGGTCGGCGGCTTTCACAACCCTGACGCGCGTCTGGGCAAGGCTCTCGGCGAGCTTGCCGCTTTGCCGCAGGTGGCGGTTGTGACCGAGGGCCTGGCAAACATACATGCCGCAGGGATATTCAACACTCCGTCGGTCATACTGTCAGGGATCACATCCGAAACGAAGAAAGGATTGGTGCCGGATGTGGTGATCTCGTTCGGAGGGTCGCTTGTCAGCTCCGAACTTAAGGAATTTCTTAGAAGCTGCGATGCGGCTCATAACTGGTGTGTCGGCCGCAACGAAACTACTATAGATTGCTTCCGGACCCTTACGCGCCGCATCGAAGTCGATCCGGCCGGTTTCTTCCCGCGGCTTGCGGGAGCCATGGCTTACATGAACCGCAGACAACCGATGGCTTCCGGTTATTCTGCCGCGTGGCATACAGCGGACTCTGAAGCATCCGCATCATCAGACGATTTTCTGAACTCGGCACCCTGGAGTGATCTTGCTGTGGCCGGACATATTCTCGACCGTATCCCGTCTTCCGCCAATCTCCAGCTGGGCAACGGGATGAGTGTACGTTATGCGTCGCTTCACGACCTCGGCATTTTTCATCGAGTCGATTCAAACCGTGGTGTTAGCGGGATTGACGGATGTGTTGCTACGGCGATAGGAGCATCCTTGAAGTACAACGGTGTTACTTACGCTATCGTCGGAGATATGTCGGCAACATACGATATGGGGGCTCTGGCGTATTCCGCCATGTCGCCCCGACTGCGTCTGATCGTGATCAATAACGGTGGGGGCGGAATTTTCCATTTCGTAAAGACCACAAGGGAGTTGCCTGAAAAATCGTTGATGGTAAATTCTCCCCGCCCTCCGCTGAAAGAACTTTCTGAGGCTTACGGCCTCCGATATTTTTCGGCTGACAATTTCGGCTCTTTATCGGATGCACTGGCGGCCATGTCAGATAAAGAGGGAGGCGCAGCTGTCCTCGAGGTATTCACTGACGGAGAGCTGAGTGCCGATATTGCCCGGGAATATTTCTCAAGAAACAAAACGACAATTTAATAAATACCATCATAATGACAAGGAACTGGGAAACCATCAAGGAATATGAAGATATCCTTTTCCAGAAGTATAAAGGGATAGCTAAAATCACAATCAACCGCCCGAAAGTCTACAACGCCTTCCGTCCGAAGACCAACTTCGAGATGCTGGACGCGATGCAGTACTGCCGCGCCTGTCCCGAGATAGGAGTGGTGATTCTGACAGGTATCGGCGACAAGGCATTCTGCTCCGGAGGTGATCAGAATTACAAAGGTAACGGCGGGTATATCGACTCCGACGGCACTCCTCGCCTCAATGTGCTGGAGCTGCACCGGGCTATCCGTTCCATACCGAAACCTGTTATCGCCATGGTCAACGGTTATGCGATCGGTGGCGGGAATGTGCTCAATGTCATCTGCGACCTGTCGATCGCTTCAGAAAATGCCATATTCGGTCAGACAGGTCCTAAAGTCGGTAGTTTCGATGCCGGCTTCGGCTCCTCATATCTGGCCCGCTGCGTGGGGCAGAAAAAGGCTCGTGAGATATGGTTCCTCTGCCGTCAGTATACTGCCCGGGAGGCTCTTGAAATGGGTATGGTCAATACTGTGGTGCCTCTTGACAAACTGGAAGATACTACGGTGGAATGGTGCGAGACTATCCTTAAACGTTCGCCGATGGCAATTCGATTCATAAAACGCGCACTGAATGCCGAACTCGACGGGCAGGCCGGTCTTATGGAATTTGCCGGAGATGCTACATTGCTATACTACACCATGCCGGAGGCTCAGGAAGGGAAAAACGCGTTCCTGGAGAAGCGTGACCCTGATTTCGATAAGTTCACTAAATTCCCGGGGTAATGCTTCACGCTTGCTGGGCGCCATATTCGCTCCTCTTCAGGGAGACTGCCATAACATCACGTGCCAGGATGCTCACAAAGGATACCTATATCATAAAGGTGTGGGATGATGAGTATCCAGGCCGCGTGGGGTGGGGGGAATGTGCCTTGTTCAAGGGTTTAAGCGCGGAAGATACACCTGCATACGAACAAATCCTCTCGGATACATGCCGCAATATCAATGACTGCGGCGCTTACGGGTTGCCGGAGATTTCATCCGTGAGATTCGGTTTCGAGATGGCGCTTGCCGACTTTAATAACGGAGGCACACAGCTCTTTTTCGACACTCCGTGGGCGCGCGGAGAACGTTCCATCACTATTAATGGTCTTATATGGATGGGGAACAGGGAGCGTATGAGGCAGCGTATACGTGAGAAACTGGAGGCGGGATTCCGTTGTGTGAAACTTAAAATAGGAGGAATCGATTTTGATGAGGAGGTGGAACTGCTGCGAGCGATCCGGCGCGAATATTCATCCGATGGGATTGAGATCCGCCTAGATGCAAATGGCTCTTTCACTCCGGAGAATGCCTTGAAACGCATGGCGAAACTTGCCGGATTCGATATTCATTCAATCGAGCAGCCTGTCAAAGCTGGGCAGCCTGAGGTAATGGCCAGAATTATACGCGAGTCTCCGATACCGGTAGCTCTCGATGAGGAACTTATCGGCTTTTCAGAGGATAATGCGAAAAAAGAGTTGCTCTCGCTCACTCGTCCCGACTATATAATACTGAAGCCGTCACTGTGCGGTGGATTTGCCGAGGCCGACAAATGGATCTCTATCGCCGCAGATCTTGGCATAGGGTGGTGGGCGACCTCAGCACTGGAATCCGATCTGGGTTTGGCCGCGATTGGTCAATGGGTGGATAAATATCATCCGGCTCTTCCGCAAGGACTCGGAACCGGTTTGTTGTACACCAACAATATTACGTCGCCTCTCTATCTTGATGGTCAGAACCTTAGGATAGATCGCGACAAACAGTTCTTTTTCCCCGAATTTTCATGGCGAGACTGAATCTATCCGAAACAGGACAGGCTTTCCTAAAGGAATGGGAATCGGATTGCGATTATATTGTGGCGCATACCTCAGGTTCCACAGGAAAGCCCAAGGAAATCAGACTGTTGAAAGAGGATATGAGACAGTCGGCCCGTGCTACAAACCGATTTTTCGGTATTGGGCCTGACAGTTTACTGATCTCGCCGTTATCCACGGAGTATATCGCCGGCAAGATGATGGTAGTCAGGGCTTTGGAGTCGGATTGCTGTCTGATTGAGGAGAACCCGTCCAATCATCCTCTCAAGGCCGGATATGGCACGGTGGCATTGTTGCCGGTTGTTCCGTCTCAGATCCCCGGCTTATTGGAATCCGAGTATGTGCGGGACGTACTAAATGTGATTGTCGGTGGCGCGCCAATGTCCCCAGCTCAGGAACAGCTGATTATGGCAGTCTCGTCAATGAAAGTCTATGCTACGTATGGTATGACGGAGACCTGCAGCCATGTGGCGTTACGTGAAATCGGGAGCCATTATTATCAGGCTCTTCCCGGCATAAGATTTGAACTTGACAGTAGGTCGTGTCTTAAAATTATAGCTCCTGATTTTTCATTTAAAGAGCTTCAGACGAACGATGTCGTGACCCTTG
>URZG01000223.1 GCA_900552325.1 uncultured Porphyromonadaceae bacterium
GGAGAGCTGTGCCGGACGGTGCGACTCACGGTCGGCAAGCCCCAGCATGGCAGTCAGTTCCGAAGCGCGGGCGAACGCCTCCTTGCGCGAAGCCCCTCCGATAAGCGCCGGCATGGCCACATTCTCCAGAAGCGTGAACTCCGGCAGAAGCTGGTGGAACTGGAAGACGAAGCCGATGTTGCGGTTGCGGAAACGCGCCAGCTCGGCGGCACGCAGTCCGAAGGGCTCCACGTCGCCATAGCACACGGTGCCCGAGTCGGGGCGGTCGAGTGTGCCTACGATCTGCAGGAGGGTGGTCTTTCCGGCTCCGCTTGGACCCACGATGCTCACCACCTCCCCCTTCTCCACGGCGAAATCCACCCCCCGGATCACCTCCAGGGAGCCGAACGATTTGTGTATGCCCCTGCACTCTATCATTTTTTCAGGTAAGTTTGTCGGCGATGCGCGATATGGCGTATTCCGGACGTATCCTGCGGTACAGAATATCGTAAACAGCCTCGGCGATAGGCATGTTCACCTGATGGGCGAGATTGATCTCATGTATGCATTTGGCGCCATAGTATCCTTCGGCGGTCTGCTCCATCTCCATCCTCGCGGCATTTACCGAATACCCCTTGCCGATCATCGACCCGAAGTTATGGTTACGTGAGAAGCGCGAATAGGCCGTGACGAGAAGGTCGCCGAGATAAACCGAGTCGCAGATCTGGCGCGGGCGCGGATTCACAGCGTCGAGGAAGCTCTCCATCTCGCGTATAGCGTTGGAAACCAGCATGGCAAGGAAATTGTCGCCCTTCTTCATGCCGTGCACTATACCTGCGGCGATGGCGTAGATATTCTTCATCACACCGGCGTACTCCACGCCGTCGACATCGGTGGTGGGTATGAAGTGGCAGTTGCGACCCGAGCAGAGGCGTTCGCCGAAAGCCGTTGCGGCCTCGATGTCGGAGCAGCCGATTGTGAGGTAGGAGGGGCGCTCCAGAGCCACCTCCTCGGCGTGACACGGACCCGACACCACGAGCATGCGCTCAGGACGCACTCTGAATCGCTCGCGCATATAGTCGGTGATGAGGAGATTGCCGTCGGGCACTATCCCCTTCACCGCCGAAACGATATATTTCCCGGAGATATCCACCAAGAGTTTGTCAACATGGCTCTTGAAGTAAGGCGACGGCATCACCAGCAGCAGCGTGTCGGCTTCGGAGGCCACATAGTTAATGTCGGCCGAGAATTCTATGCGGTTCACATCGAAAGGCACATCTGTGAGATAGGCCGGGTTATGCCCCAGACGCCGGAACTCCTCGATGCGGTCTTCGCGGCGCATGTACCAGATGATCGATTCCGAATTCTTCAGCAGCAGTTTGGCCAGGGCTGTGGCCCAGGAGCCGCCGCCCATCACGGCCACACGGCCTGGAAACTTTGTATCAGCCATATCCTCAGTCTTTTACTTCGGGTTCGGCAGCAGCCGTAGCCGTAGCGGCAGCGGCGGCTTCAACCCATGCTGCGACCTGTGGCATCTGCGGTGCTTTGAGGCCGAGCTTGAATTTCTTGTTTATCCCGATAAGCTCCTGAAGGAGTTTGCCCGGAACGGCGGTGGCGAGCGACGCCACGGTGGGGCAGCCGGCCTTGCGTACGGCGGCGATCCATTCGGCATCCACGCCGACAGCGGCGAAAGCCTCGTCCTTGTCGCGCGGAGCCACCTTCTCGGGACGCATCTGCGGGAAGAAGAGCACCTCCTGAATGGTGGTCTGCCCGGTCATGAGCATCACCAGGCGGTCCATGCCGATACCCATACCCGATGTGGGGGGCATACCGTACTCCAGGGCACGGATAAAGTCGTGGTCGATGATCATGGCCTCGTCGTCACCCTTCTCGGAGAGACGCATCTGCTCCACGAAACGCTCGTACTGGTCGATGGGATCGTTGAGCTCAGAGTAAGCGTTGGCCAGCTCCTTGCCGTTGACCATCAGCTCGAAACGCTCGGTAAGCTCGGGATTGGAGCGGTGGCGCTTGGTCAGCGGCGACATCTCTATGGGGTAGTCGGTGATGAATGTGGGCTGGATGTATTTCCCCTCGGCCTTCTCGCCGAAAATCTCGTCGATGAGCTTCCCTTTGCCCATCGTGTCATCGACCTCGATACCCATCGAGCGGGCGGCGGCGCGCAGCTCCTCCTCCGACTTCCCTTCGATATCGAAGCCGGTATGGTCGAGGATAGCCTGGCGCATGGTAACGCGCGGGAAGGGGGCGCGGAACGATATCACGTTGTCGCCTACCTTCACCTCGTCGGTGCCGTTCACCTCGCGGCATATCATCTCGAGCATCTTCTCGGTGAAGTTCATCATCCAGTTGTAATCCTTGTAGGCCACGTAGATCTCCATGCAGGTGAACTCGGGGTTATGGGTGCGGTCCATACCCTCGTTGCGGAAATTCTTGGAGAACTCGTAGACCCCCTCGAAGCCGCCCACGATGAGGCGCTTGAGGTAAAGTTCGTCGGCGATACGGAGGTAGAGAGGTATATCCAGGGCGTTGTGGTGCGTGATGAACGGACGCGCCGACGCGCCGCCTGGAATCGACTGCAGGATGGGGGTCTCCACCTCCATGTAGCCGTGGTCGTTGAAGTAGCGGCGCATGGCGTTGAACACCTTGGTGCGCTTGATGAAGGTCTCTTTCACGCCGTCGTTGACCACCAGGTCAACATAGCGGCGGCGGTAGCGCAGCTCGGGGTCGTCGAAGGCGTCGTAGGTCACGCCGTCCTTCACCTTAACCACCGGCAGCGGACGCAGCGACTTGGAGAGCACCTTGAGGCTCTGGGCATGCACGGAGATCTCACCCGTCTGAGTGCGGAACACGAAGCCCTCCACCCCTACGAAGTCGCCTATGTCGAGCAGTTTCTTGAACACGGTGTTGTAAAGCTCCTTGTCGTCGCCGGGGCAGATCTCGTCGCGGTTCACATACACCTGTATGCGGCCACGCGAATCCTGAAGCTCCATGAAGGATGCCTTGCCCATGATGCGGCGCGACATCACACGGCCTGCAACGCTCACGCGGCGCGGCTCCTGGCCCGGAAGGGGATTACCCTCGGCATCGGTTGCGGGATCGGTGAAATTCTCGCGGATCTCGTCGGTATAACCTGTCACGGGAAACTCCGCGGCGGGGTAAGGCTCGATGCCCATTTCACGCATACGCGCCATAGACTCGCGGCGCACTATCTCCTGTTCGCTAAGTTCAAGAATATTCATCGTTATATCAATGATGGCTGTATCTGAGGTTACTATGCTGATGAAAAATATTCCCGGCGGCGCGGACGCTACTGCCGGAAATTACCGCAAAGGTAACAAATCCCCTCCAAACAGCCATACCTTATGCCAAAAAACATGTTTGGCACCCCCCGTTGAAAATCGCGTGAGTATATCAAAAAAGCCAGACATCATCAAACTGTAGGGACGCTCCGTGGAGCGTCCGCCAAAATACAGAAATTCAGATCTTATTCCGGACGCTCCACGGAGCGTCCCTACAGTTGGATAAGATCAGGCAATTTTAATCCCCTCTCAGATTGAAGGTTAGGCGGTTGCAGACAACGATAACTACATCGGTTTTTGTCAGCGGAGCAGTATTTTCTCCGCTTCGCCATTATGGCGCAGGATATAGACACCCGGGGCAAGTCCGGCAACGGCTTCCTCGCGGCTACAACCCGACGCAACTGCCATCCCCGAGAGGTTCCATACCTCATAAACGCCGCTATTCCCGGATGCAACCGCATCCAATGCAGCGACATCGCTCTCCTCAATGCGCTTGAAATTGGCCC
>URZG01000224.1 GCA_900552325.1 uncultured Porphyromonadaceae bacterium
CGCAGCCGCACCTCCTGTCTCATGATGGCCGATAAGGCGCACTCCTTTACGGGCGGCATAATCGGTAATCTCCTTTATATCGAAGTCGGGATAAGGGGTAGTGAACGAGAATTTGTCGCCGTTGGCACTCCAGTCACCGTCCCATCCGAGATTCCATCCCTCTACGAGAACGCCCGAGAAACCATGTGCAGCCGCAAAATCTATGTAGCGTTTGGTGTTTTCGGTCGTCGCGCCATGTTTGTCGCCGGCTTCCCATGTATAATCCTTCATGTGCATCCCCCACCAGATTCCGATGTAACGCCCCGGCTCGATCCATGACACATCGTCAAGCGCACACGGCTCGTTGAGATTCAGCATCATGCGCGAAAGCATCAGGTCGCCTGGTTTCTCAGCGATTATCACTGTACGCCAGGGAGAGTCCACCGGTGTGCGGGTGAACACCTTTTCACCGCTCGACCAGGGGGTAAGATAAGAATGAAGGCAGGTAGTACCCTTGTCAGGACGAAGATTCATCGCCGCATAATCGGTAAGAGCCGCTTCATGTATGGAGAGATAGAGGTTGTCGGTGACCTTCATTGTCAGGGGCACGGCCACAGTATCTAGACGGCTCAGAAGCGATGTCTCGTAAAGATGTTCGTAATATTCATGATCCCAGGGAATCGACCATGTCAGCGCATCCTCGGCGAGAACGAACTGCGAATCCTCGTCAAGAACCGTTATCTCCGAAAGATGTTCCTGTTCGGGAATGGAATAACGGAATCCCACCCCATCATCGAACACGCGGAAAGTCACAGAATAATATTTCGGAAGAGAGTCATTCTCAACGAGATCGACTTTCAGCTCGTTGTAATGATTGCGGATAAACTCTTCCTCGCCCCACACCGTTTTCCAGGTGTCGTCGAAAGAGGTAGAGGCAGTTCTGATTATCTCGGAATTCTCCCCGAGACGGGCCTCTTTAAGAGAGATGGAAATATAGGACGTGTCAAGAACAGCACTGCCGTTATGCGAAACGGTATAAAAAAATCTGCCGTCATTGACCCCTACATTCACCGAGATTTTACCGTCGGGCGATTTCAGTTCACGGGCTCCGGCGGTGAAACAACTCTGAAAAAGAGCCGTAGCGCCAAGAGCGATAGTAGAGATAAGGCCTAATGCAAGTGTTGATTTCATGATGGGTCTGTTAACATTGTTCCACAAAGTTACGGACGCCATCGGCTGAAAATCTCCAGTACAACCGAAATATAGTTAACAATAATTTGGTAAAAAATTCAACACACTGGTTACCAGCGGCATATCAGACACCAATCGACCACAATATATAAGAAAAAACAGTGTGCCGATGGTTACGAAAGCGATCTTATCTCCATTATTTTCGCCTCGAAACGGTCATTGGGCACTGTGGAGCGGTTCTTGGCGCGTGTCTTGTAGGTATTGACCGTATTTACTGAAAAATTCAGGAACCGGGCAATGTCGGCGCAGTCGGTGATTCCCATGCGTATCAAAGCGAAGATACGCATCTCCGGGGTGAGTTCCGCCTGACTTTCCGGCTCAGCGCCATCAGCTGCCGGCTGCTCGAAAAGAGCGTTGTAGTCCTGAATGAAAGTCGGGAACAAACGAAGGAACACCTTGTCGAAGTTCTGTTTCATTTCATTCTTCTCACGCCGGATATCACTATCTTTCAACATAATGTCGAGATCCTCATACTGACGAACCTTGAGCTTACGCTTCACAAGTTTATAGAGGGCTTCCAGCTTGCTGATATACTCAGAGTTGACCGAGAAACCGAAACCTATGTACTCGTCCTTTATCCGGTTACTTTCCGCCAGACTGTCGTAGGCTTTCTTGAGTGAGGAATTCAGTTCCTCGAGTTCGCCGTTGGCTTTCTCCAGCTCATCATTGCGTAGCGCCACCTGCCTACGCGATTCCGACAGTTTACGTCGCTGCACCAGAATGTAGAACAGCAACCCGGCAAGGACAAGACCAATTATGATCAGAATGATGGTGAATATCCGCAGATGAGAGCGCTCGTTGTCGACAGCCATATACCTTGCCTGCTGTATCAGCGGGAAAACCTTGGCGATCTCAATCTTACGGTGTCGGGCATTGAAGAAATCGGCATCCTCGAGAGCGGCCTGAATATAGCGGTCGGCACGGTCGAGATCGCCGAGTTCAAACATTATTCTCGCGAGATCGTTCTTCGAGGTGGTCTCGCGTTTGGCCGAAAGAATATCATATATCGCCGACTGCGCCTTATAGAAAGCCGTCGTCTCCTTGTCGTCCTTGTACGTATAAAGATCGGCGAGAATCGACACTATCATCGCCTTTTCGGCAAGGTCGATATCATTGCGGCGCAGAAGGCCGTTGTAAATCTCAATTTTCTGATCCGTGGTAAGATTTTCAAGCGTCTTGAAAATCTGGGAATACTGCGACATATATGCCGTAGGCGGCAGAAGGGCTATCACCGAGTCGCTGTAAGCACGTGCCTTTACGGAGTTCTCATCGGAGAAAGTGCCGTCGGCATAGTTGCTCATATCCGTGTACAGGCGGTTGCAGTAAAAATAGAACCGCCCTTTCGTCTCCTTGGAGACTTTGGAGAGGTCGGTCTGTCTGACAATATCCACTCCCTCGCTGAAGATACCGCCGGTAATCTTGGAATAGAGCCGGTCCTCCTGAGCGAGCACGATGGTCTCAGGATCTCCCGAGGCTCTGGCCGCCTCGGCCTCCCTGTCGGCATATACCCTTGCCGAATCACCCTGATAGCTGCGGTAAAGGTTGAATATATCGTGCAAAGCGGCAGCCCGACGCCCGTATTCGGAAACAGGAATTAGCCTGAGGACGGCCTTGGCGCTGTCGATAGCATGTTCATGCGCCATAAAATAGGTATCGCGCCGCTCCAGCACCTTGTCGAACTGCACCAGCATCGAGTCAAGATCACGGGCACTCACACCCATTGCCACAAATATTAATATTAAAGAGAACAGATATTTCATGATTTTAGATAAGATTCAGAAAAACACCAATCTAAGATATATGATAAGATAACGTTCACTTTGCCTATTATAAAGAATACATATACCGGCAGTTCATCGCGCTACAGTCACTTTCACCGGACTGTATCCGCATGCGCAGACTATATATGTGCCTGCCGGAAGAGGCACGAGCACGTCTCCGTCAACATCCAGACACGCCACGTGGCGTCCCGAAATGTCACAGACATTCACCTGGCCCTCAACACCGGCCAGGCGGATACCGCCGTCAACCGTAAACGCCTCAAGAAGCCGGTCACT
Source organism: uncultured Porphyromonadaceae bacterium (assembly GCA_900552325.1). Lineage (GTDB taxonomy): Bacteria > Bacteroidota > Bacteroidia > Bacteroidales > Muribaculaceae > UBA7173. Next base: position 3,288 of record URZG01000224.1, read on the forward strand.
CCCGACTTCGCATATCGCGGAAACATCAGTAAAATCAAAACGTACAGGCACATTGGAGATGGACGGCTCGTTGATACCTTCGCACTTCAGATTGCTGTAATGCCCGGACCCGACGAGATTTGACTGCATATAAATACCCCAGCCGTCGCCGTCAATACCGCTCACAAGCACATCGTGAAGTTCGAGGCCGTTTATGCGTCGGCCTCCGTTTGACGTTATTGCAATCCCCTGATTGCGGGTATCGTATATAGCCACCCTCCGGATATCCAGATTGTTTATATCGTACCAGTATCCAGCCTGGATCAGCAACGAAGGCTGCCTGTTGCCCCAAAAGTCGCCGAGAGTACCCTGCGCTCCGGCCGGAGTACCGCAACGCTCTATCGTAATATCACTCAGTGATATAGATGAACCGGAATCGAATCCCGTACCCTGAAAGTCAGCGGTGACTCGTGCTCCTGATTCCATGCCGTCTGAGATATGTATATGGTGAGCCTTGTT
>URZG01000225.1 GCA_900552325.1 uncultured Porphyromonadaceae bacterium
CGCGGAGCACGTTCTCCTTTATATCCGTCATCACATACACCTCGGCGCTTGAGCCGGAGCGCAGACGCGGATTGTTGTCATCGTCAAGAATCACCGTGAACGAAATGGCTCCCTCCTTGCTTTGCGGGGTAACGTTGGATACGCGGGCACGCAGCTCTGTGCGTCCTACTCTGACTTTTGCCGGAGCGCCGGTGAAAAGTTTGTCGGAAAAGGTCTCCGCTACCGAACCGACGACCTTGAAATGGCTGAGATCCGAGATTACCGCCACTTTCTCTCCGGTGCCTACCCGGCGCCCGATTTCGTTGGCGATATACGTCACCACGGCTTTTCGGGGGGATTTCAGGCGTGCGTCCTCGAGGGTACGGGCCATCTCGCCGTAGCTCTCGTCAACGATAGAAAGTTCCACAGCGCGCGATGCCTCGGCGGCGCGGTTGCTCTCCCGCAAATTTGCGAGCCGTTTCCGGAGCTGAGCCAGCTCCAGCCGCCCGGTGTTGAGGGCGAGCTCGGCCTGCCGCACCTGTTCGCCGGTGCCGGAGCCGATACTGTCGAGTTTACGTTCGTTCTCGGCCACTGCGGCGAGGCGGTTGACGGCCATCTCCTTCACTTTGATTTCCATCTCCAGGTTGGTGATGTCATTGCTGGCCGAGATATCCTCCTGACGGTTGCGGTAGGATTTTATGCGTCGTTCACCGGCGAGTTTCTGCAGATCGGTATTGGCCGACTGAAGATCAAGCAGCAGCAACGGCGTTCCCACATCGACACTATCGCCCTCGCGGCAGTAGACCTCTTCGATGCGCGACTGAATCGGTGAGTTTATCGTCTGCTCGAAAAGAGGCACGACACGGCCGCTACCGGAAACCACCGTCTCAAGTGTGCCCTCCTCCACAGTGGAAAAGCGTAGCGATGATTCTTTCACCGAGGGAGCCATCAGGCGGCTTAATAGAAATACACCGACGATAACCGCCGCCACAACTCCGGCAGCAATAATCCATCTGCGGGCTTTGGCCCGGCGTATTTCCGATTTGGGGATATCCTTGTCCATCTATATATTCTGTTTCAGTTTCGTCTATAATAATGCCAATACCGTGCCAAAAACAGCACATTACTATGAATCAGACACTTACAAAACACAACTTATGAAAAAGCGTCCGAATACGTACACTCCGTACACAATCCGGCCGCAAAACACCCTCTCCGATGCAAAAAATAACAGAACTATTTGCCAACAAAAGATGGCGGCACACCTACGTATCCCCCCGCCGATACACATCTCTCGCAGATTTAACAGGTAAACGGATTGCATGCGAGGCGCGTCTCACGGAGGGCGTCGACGTCCGATTGATTGCAACGGATCTGAATTATACATAAAAATAAAGCGCCGTGCCGGGGGCACAGCGCTTTATTATGAGAGTCAGCGGTTATTACTGCTGGAGTTTGAAGTTGATGGGGAGGGTGTACCAAACCTGTACGGCACGTCCGTTCATCTTGCCGGGGATAAACTTCGGCAGAGTTTTTACAACTCGCTGAGCTTCCTTGTCAAGATCGGGGTCTTTACCGCGGAGCACCTCCACACGACCGATCGAACCGTCTTCCTTCACAACGAATCGCACAGTCACGCGGCCCTGAATGTTATTCTCGGCAGCCATCGTGGGGTATTTGATGTGCGAGGAGATCCATTTGTAGAGTTCGGCATCGCCACCGGGGAACTGGGGCATCTGCTCTACTGCGGTGAAGATCTCCTCCTTTTTGGGTTCGGGTTTCTTCTCCTCTACAATGATCTCGTCCTTGTGTTCACGGACAACGTTAAGGTCATCGGTACCTTTGTCGAAGGTGGTGGCACCTGCGGCGGCGGTCGATTCCTGAACTTCGTCCTTGGAGGTGATATCCTCTTTAACCTCGTTGTCGGCTACCACAGCTATCTGGGTATCCTTGATGGTGTTGAGGATTTCCTCGGGAGTAGCCTGTTCGGGCTCGGGTTCGTCGATAGCCTGGTTTTCCTCGGGCTGTTCCTCCTCAACCTGCTCCTCGGCGAGGGCGGCGAGCTGCTGCTCGAGCTGAGCCTGCAGCTGCTTCTCGTATTCGGCGCGTTTGTAGTCGGAGTACATGCCCCAGAAATATCCGCCTACGAGCACAACGATAAGACCGATTATAGTGAAAAGCACGGCCTTGTTGTGACGGCGGTCGCTGGTTGAGCGAAGCTGATATGCACCGAACTCTTTGTTTTTGCCTTCAAAGACAATGTCGGTCCATTCTTTTGATGAAAGATCTACATCTTTTGCCATGTCTGATTCTTCTTTAATCTGTTAGTAAAATATATAGAACTCTGCTTACTTCTTGTCGTTAGCGTGCGCCTTCTGATACTCGGGAGTGGCTTCCACCATACCGAGATCCTCGGGCGAGGGGATACCGATCTGATAACGCGAGATCTGGTTGATCTGCATCTCGTCGAGAGCGGCGATGACGCTTTCCCAGGATGCGTTGTTCAGCGGCTTGATAATAACTACAGGGCGGGTGAGCTCGGAGTTGTTACGGATCTTCTTGGCAGCTTCCTGGAACTGCTCTTCGGTGATCTGTTTGTTACGCCATTTATCCTTCTGCTCCTCCACCTGCTTGAGAACTTCCTCGTTGCGTTTGTGGAGAATCTGGCGGATACCTTTGAGTTCTTTGCCCACGTTTCCTTCGAACTTCGACACCAGAATCGAGGAAGAGGTGATCTTATCGCCTGATTTCTCAAAGAGGGGCTGTCCGAAGTAGTAGTACACGGTGTTGTCTTTCACTCCTCCGTTCTCGTCGTAGGTAGTGTCGAGAATGAGGGTGACGGCTTCTGATTCCTTGGCTTTCTGCAGGTCTTCCTGCTGCACCTTTTCGTTGGTAGGCAGGGAGATCGAGAGAGTCTGCGACTTGATCATGGTGGTACACAGCATGAAGAACGTGATCAGAAGCATGTTCATATCAACCATAGGGGTAAAGTCGACATGAATTGACATCTTTTTCTGGGCGCCTTTTTTCTTTTTGCCGCCCGATGATTGTTCAATCTGTGCCATGGTCAGTCAGCTTCGGTTTTAAGGGCAGTCATGACGGAGAACTTGTTCATCTTGATGGTCTGGAGGTTGTCAAGTACTTTCTGGATGGTTTCGTACCTGGTACCGCGGTCAGACTTCACAGCGATGCCTTCGCCCTTCTGGATGGCGTCATGAATGTTGGTGTTCTTGGAGTTGTAAATGGCTCGCATCCACATCTGGAACTGGTTGGTGACAACCGAATTCCCGGCTTCGTCCTTATAGACGATATCCTTGAAGGGGATGCCTACATCGGAGGGCTTGAGCGAACCGAAAACCACGGGTTTGTCGGCGGTCTGGCCCAGGAAAGCGTCCTGCTTGGCCTGATCGAGCATGAGGAACTCATGCATTTTCTCGATGGGCACTCCGAAAGTGGCGTTCTTTTGGAATTTCAAAATGTCGACGTTGGTGATGCCTGCGTCCTTGCCGGTTTTTGCCTTGTAGTCGGCGGCCATGGTCTGGAGCACTTCGCCACGGATGGCTTCCGAGCCCCATTCCTCAGCATTTTCGGCGTCGCCGTTAAGGCCGAGGAAAACCTGGCCCGCGGGGCTCACCAGCACGTTAACCACATTGGCTGTGGGCACCTTGATCTCCGAAACCGACGACGGGGTGATAACCGTCACGGGTTCTTTCTGGAGGAAGGTTGAAGTCAACATGAAGAAAGTAAGCAAAAGAACGGTAACGTCACTCATCGCGGTCATGT
>URZG01000226.1 GCA_900552325.1 uncultured Porphyromonadaceae bacterium
CGAGGAATGTAAATGGCAGTGCGGCCCGGTATGGGATTTTGATGCATCATTCAATCTCTCCGAGCCGTATAACGGCAGCTTCCGTCCACGTCCGGCAGTTAATGAACTATGGGTTAATGCGATGTTCGACAAACTCACGTCAACCAGTGGCTTCATGGAGCGCTATAAGGCTCGACTCGCTGAATTTCAGGTGGATATTTATCCCCGTATGTTGGAATTTTTCGATGAATATGCTGAGTTGGTGCGCCCTTCGGCCAAAGCTAACGGCCTGATCTGGCCCGGGAGTCATGATACCGGATGGTGTCTGGCTCTTGATTCTTTCGACCACGAACAGCACGCTGAGGAGTTGCGCGAATGGTTAGTCGTCAGGGTGGCGCACCTTGTGCGACTTGCCGAACAGAACCGTTTGCGCTGACTTCAGGAATCGTCGGAATGTGGTCAGCGCCAATATAGTAGGATACGCGACAGGGTGGCCGGATCGCAGGGTATGCGCAGTCTCACCGGCAGACGCGAGGGTGTACTCAGCGTGAGGGCGGCAGCCAGGCCATGAAATATTATGGCTCCCTCCATGTCGTAGAGCGCAATCCAGAGGGCTCCGGTGGCCATCGGTACGGTGCGCGAGATTTCGAGCGAGAGGTAAATTACCCCTTCGTCGGCTTTGGTGCAGAAAGGGTACCTGGCGGTTACGCCGAGTTCGGATTCCATTTCGGTATCGGTTTCGATAATAGATGTGATGAACCGCGATTTCCCGGTCATGGAGTCTGTGCGTTTCCATTCCGGATTTTCCCCGCCGGAAACTCCGTATGCGGCTTCCGGCTCCTCCGTCTTGTCATTTCCGCCGGGAGATACTGATGATGAAATTGGGCTGGCACCCTTTATTGGGGTGGCTTCCTTTCCGGTGTCTATTCCGGCGGCGCCGGCGGCAGCGCGCAGCACATAGTCAATGAGTTCGGGCTGGAATCCGGTGTGTACCACGAACTTTTCTGCCATCCGCCGTGCTCCGTCATCCCATAATCCTGATGCTACAAGCCGTTTGATGGTGCCGGAGGCCGCGGCTTTTGCGAGGACCGCATACACGGCGGGGTAGCCGAAAAGAGCTTCGGCTACCCCGGGTGTGCGGTGAAGTTCGGTCGATTCAAGAATTCCGTTGCCGTTTTCTTCGGCAGCCTTGCGGAGTATATCTTTCAGATCCATATAGTCGTTTTCTGCAAATATACGGAGAATCCGCGAGACTGCGGCATTGATTTTCAGTGGAATCAGCCGAGGAGTGCTATAATATCGTCTGTGATCTGCGGCGCGGTAAGTCGGTTGGCCTTGAAAACTTCGGCATAGTCGTAACCGTCGAGGAATTCTTTTTTCATACCGTAACAGCGCACGCGCATGTCGGAAGTGCCGTAGTAGCGGGCTATCTTCTCGCCGAAACCGCCGTCGAGCACGCCGTCCTCGAGGGTCACAACAACGGTATGGTCTGATTTCAGCGATTCAAGCAGTTCGGAATCTATGCCCGAGAGGTAGCGGGGATTGATAAGTGTGGCGTCGATACCTTTCTCCTTTAGGAGGGCGGCAGTCCGCTCTGCCAGTCCGAAGAACGTGCCGGCACCGATTATGGCGACGCGCGAGCCGCGGTGTTCCACGGCATAAGTGTCAAGTTCGGAATAGTCGGAGGGGAAACGGCGCCCGGTTTCCACTACCTTGGTGCCGGGAACACGCAGTGCCACCGGATACTTGTTCTGTTTCATGGCCCAGTCGAGCATCGCCATATACTCCTCCATGCATGTCGGCGCGAGATATACTATGCCGGGAATGTTGGAAATCAGGGCGATGTCGAACCATCCGAGGTGCGTCATGTCGGTCATCCCGGCAATAGTGCCGTAGAATATACCGATCACTGCCGGCGAGCCGTTTATCGACAGATCCTGCGACAACTGGTCGTATGCGCGCTGGATAAAGGAACTTACCACACCGAAGTAGGGCTTTCCGCCCCCTTTGGCGATACCTGAGGCGAGCGCAACTGCCTCCTGTTCGGCGATACCCACGTCGATGAACTGTTTGCCGGCGCGTTCGCGGCGCTCGGGAGTGAAGCCGAGCACACCGGGAGTACCGGCGGTAATGGCCATCACACTCCTGTCGTCTTTCATCATGTCGAGCAGATATTCGGCCGTGAGGTCTCCGTAGTCGGGAGCTTCTGAGATATTGAGCGCGTTGCCTGAAGCCTTGTCGAAGGGTCCGTGGAAGTGGAAGCGTTCCATCTCGGCTTCGGCCGGGGCGTACCCTTTCCCCTTCTGGGTATGGATGTGCAGCACGATCGGGTGGTCGATATCTTTCACATCATTGAAGACCTTAACGAGCGAGGCCACATCGTTGCCGTATGGCACGTAACGGTAGTCAAGTCCCATGGCTTTGAACAGGTTGCAGGGAGCATTGCCGTCGGTGCGGCGTAGCTCGGCGAGGTTGGCGTATATTCCGCCGTGATTTTCGGCGATCGACATCTCGTTGTCATTGACCACGATAATGAAGTTGGAATCGAGGGTGGCTGCGAAATCGAGTCCCTCGAAAGCCTCGCCGCCCGAAAGGGAGCCGTCGCCCACCACGGCGATGATATTCTCCTTTCCACCCTGTGCGTCGCGGGCTTTCACCAGTCCGCCGGCAAGTGACACACCTGTGGAGGTATGGCCGATGGTGAAGATATCGGTCGGACTCTCCTTGGGATTGGTGAAGCCTGTGACCTTACCGTAGTCGGCGGGATTGATGAAGGCGTCCATTCGCCCGGTCAGCATCTTGTGGACATAACTCTGGTGCGATACGTCGTAGATTATTTTGTCGGCGGTAAGGTCGAACACATAATGCATGGCAAGCGATACTTCCACCATGCCGAGGTTAGGCCCGACGTGACCGCCTTTGCGTGACAGTTTTTCAATAAGGGCGTCACGGAGATCGGGAGCAAGCGCGGCAAGCTGCTCCACGTTGAGTTTCTTCAGATCGGCTGAAGAATGGATGTCGGTTAGTTTCATATTTCGGTCGTTAGTGTTTCTGATTTTCGCACACAAAGTTAACAATCCCGGGGCTTGTGTGGCTGATACAAATCGCGGATAGATTTGCCAATTTTCATGAATTTAACCTTTGCGGCCGATACCGTCAAAAAAAACAGTACCGTGGCTGCAACTGCTGCCACGGTACTGTTTTTATTGTGGGACCTATCAGGCTTTGGCGCCTTTCAGGCCGCCTTTGGCGCCCTTGGTGCCGGCGCCTGTCATGGCGAAGATGTTCGACGAGAAGGAGAAGGTCTTCTGCGCGCGGCGCGTGTTGCGTTTTACCGCCAGGGCCACAAGGCGGTCCATCAGCTGGTCGAAGCGTATGCCGGAGCCTTCCCACAGGTAGAAGGAGAGGGAGCCGGGGATGGTGTTGATTTCGTTCACATATACCTGACGGTCTTTGCGGTCGATCATAACGTCGACACGGCTCACGCCGTGGCACGACAGGATGCGGAATGTCTCGGCAGCGAGATTCTGAATCTTTTTGGTTTCCTCCTCGGGGAGGTCGGCGGGGAATTTCTTGGCCGAGGCCTGCATCCCTTTGGTACCCTTGTCTCCGCCGAGGTATTTGGCGTCGTAGGAGAGGATTTCCGATGATTTGATCGGTTCTTCGAGTACCGAGGTTATATGTTCGTCGGCATCGCCGAGCACCGAGCAGTTGATTTCCTGCATGTCGGTGATCATTTTTTCCACGAGGATACGTGAGGCATATTTGGCAGCATCC
>URZG01000227.1 GCA_900552325.1 uncultured Porphyromonadaceae bacterium
CCTGGTCGGAGACTCCGATGGAGCTGACGAAGGTCTGTGTCTGCAGATTTCCGGAGTTGTCGTAATTGCTCTCCACCACGGCCACCGGGATGTTCAGCATGGAGTCGGGGGCCTCGGTGCGGCGACGCAGCAGAATACTGTCGGTCACGGCCTGGAGGCGGTTGGAGCCGGCGATGAACCGCTCGATGGTGGTGATGGCCTCGGCTGCGCGGCGCTTGAGGTTTGAGGTGGCCAGGCGCTGCGAGGTCTTTACCGATTCGGCCTGGCCCAGGGGCACGGCCGAAACCATGAGGTTGGAGCGGTTTGTAACCTGGTCGGCGTCGGTGGTGGCCAGGTCCATTATGGGTCGGTCGAGTTCCGTTACGCGCTGGCGCAGGTTGCGGTTGAGGGCGTTGAAGAGTTTGGCGTAGCGTGCCGAGATCATCTGGTAGTCGCGCTCCATGCGGCGGCGTATGCCGGCGAGCTGCTTGCGCTGCTGGTTGAGGCGCATCAGCTGGGCGTCGACGCGGCTCTGGAGGGTGGCCATTTTCTGTGAGATCTGCGAGTGAATCATGGAGTAGAATCCCTGGTTCACTTTGCGGCACACATGGTCGGCGCCCTCCTTTTCGGCCTTAATCACGGCTACCTTCATGGCAACCACGGCGCCGGTAGTGGTGTCGACGTGTTTCTTCACCGAATTGACCGAGTGGGCCAGTTCGTTGGTGTCGACGACGCAGTCAAAAGAATGTGACATGTTGTTGACGTTTTAGTGATTAAGGTGAAATTAAGCGTTCTGCTGATTGATCGGCTCTCCGGTTTCGGGGTCGAAGTTCATCGGGGTCTGCGGGGCGATCGGCTCACCGGTCTCGGGATCGAAGTTCATCGGAGCCTCCGGAGTTTCCTGATACTGTTGCGGCTCCACGAAGTCCTGCACCGGGGCGGGGTTCTGCTCCACGGGCTGCTGACAGTCGGCCTGTGGCTCATACCCGTGGTTGTCGGGTTCGTAGGCGTCGGATTCGGCGTTGAGCGATTCGAGCGCCTCGCGCACCATTGCCGGGAGGTTGATGGCGAAATGTTCGTGTGTGAGATCGCTGACCTGAGGCTCGGGCATGAGCTCGGAGTCCTTGGCGAGTTTGGGGTTGACGGCGGCGAGAGCCTTGCGGCGGTCGTCGAGGTCGTGGATTTCGGCAGCTGCGGTGGCCACGGCGTTGGAGTAGCCGTCGCGGAGCTTGGCGTCGTAGTATTCCACATGGCCGAAGCGTGCGGCCTTGAGGTCGATGTCTTCTTTAAGCCGCTCGATATATTCCTCGAAATCGGTCTGGCACTTCTGGAATTCCTGGCTCTGGAGCTCGAAGGCGGCGAGGGTGTCGGCGGTGTTGTCGACGGTCTCCACGACTGTGGCGTTGAGGTTCTCGCCCGATTCCTCCATCTGGCTCTCGGTGCGCTGCAGGGCAAGGAGGTTGTTGTAGGCGCCGACGTACTCGGTGAGCGTCTGCTGCATGAGGTTGATGAGGTCGGCCGACTCGGCGCGGTTGGAGCGGTAGAAGGCGTCGGTGTCCTGATGCCACTTGTTGAGGTAGGAGAGTTTCTGGTCGCGGATATTGTTGTAGATCTTCAGGCGCTCGATGCGGTTCTCCTGCATGAGGTTCTGCACCATCGGGGCCACGATCTCTTCGTACATCTGGTGTATGCCGAATGGCTGCACGGTCTGCGAGCCGTCCTCGGCCACCCATGTGCCGGAGAGGGGGTTGTAGCGTACGCGCGACGACTGGCGGAGGGTGAAAGGCTCATAACCCTGCACATCCTCGGAGTAGTCGAATTTCTCGTGGCGGATACGTTCGATCTCCTCGGCCTCGAGTGTGGGTGAGTAGTGGTTGTAGGGGGCTTTGAGAATCTGATAGAGAAGCCGGTTTGAATCGAGCACCACCTTGTCGACGGAAGCGACCTTGAGGCGTGCCACGGTCTGCACGGAGTTGCCGATGGCCTGCATGAGCATGCGGAGCACCTCCTCGAACTGCGACGACTCGTTGGAGAGGGAGTTCTTCAGGTCGTTGATCTCGCGGAATTTCTCGATGCCGGGCGCGTAGGCCTGCTTATCGAAAACCTCAACCACCGGCGCGCCGGCGGGGGGATTGGCGGTGGTGAAGGCGTCGAGCTGCGGCAGGTAGGGGGAGTTGTCGGTAACGACGGGGAGGGAAACCGAGGCGGTGTCGAGATCGTCCATACAGAAGGCCATCGTGCGGAGCGAGCGTTCGAGTGCGCCGAGGTAGTCGTTCTCCTTCACTTCCTGGATGGAGAGGGAGTATTCGTCGGTCTGTATGGTCTCTGTTTCCTCGGAGGTCTCCACCAGAGGTGCCTCCTTTGAGAGGTGGTCGAGGGTGCGGATGGTGTCGATGAGAAGGTCGTTCTGGCGCGACACGCTCATGGAGATTTCCGATTCGGGAACGGTATTTGTGAAGTCAACGATGAAGCTCTTGTCCTGATATTTGACCTGTTCGGCCACGGGTACGTAGGCCACGCCCAGGCGGTTCACGCGGTAGTCGCGGAATATCCTGGCATGCATCTTCTGGAATTCGGCTATGCGGGCCTGTACCTGCTCGAGTTTGGTGGTGAGCTCTTTTTTCTTGATGAAGTAAGGGATGATCAGGGCGAAAAGCCAGATCCATACCTTGGCGAGTTTTTCGTTCAGCTCCGCTTCCTCACTCCGGAGAGCCGCAACCTGGCTTTCGATGCGTTCCTCCTCGGAGACAACGCGCTCGGCGGCCTGACGGTAGTAGTTGAAGAGCACTTTGGCCTGATCCTGCCATATATTAGCTGAATCAGGGAAGATTTTTCCTTCCATTTGGTGTCGGTTTAAAGGTTAAAGATGAAATTTGGGATTGCTGTGTGAAGGGATTGTGCCGCTCAGGGCTTTGATGGCATCAGGGACTTTAAGGACTTTAAGGTCGGCAGGTCATTAAGGACCGGCGGGAACGGGGATCAGAGGGCGCGGCGTCGGCGGAAGTCGCGTTCGAGCTGCGAGAGGAGTTCGGTGGCGTAGCGGCTGTTGGCGGCATAGTCGAAGAGGGCAGCCGAGAGGGCGTCGCAGTCGGCCAGTACGCGCCGGTCGGCATCGGCAGCCGCGGGCGATGCGTCAGGTGTTATGAAGCGGGCGTCGCGGCTGAGGGTCTGTAGGCGTCCCACCACATCGCGGGGCACGGCATTGTTATCCTCGGCGGCGGTGAGCACATCCTGAAGCGCGAATTTTATGTCGGCCTTACCGGCCATCTTCTGCTGCTGGTCGTTGAATACCTGCGCCGTCTTTTGCGAGGCCGAGCGCGAGGAGAGCAGGGCCAGGAGGAATCCGAAGAGTATGCTGCCCTGGGACAGTATCTGCCACTTGAACTCGATCGGTTTGCCGTCGGCTGCCATCAGCATGGCGGTAATGACGAATCCGGCAGCCAGCACCGAGTAGGTGATAATGGCGCTCCATTTGATGCCGAGACCTCCTATAGCGCGCTGCGCGGGGTCGTCGGCGCGCACCGGCGCGAAGCCTATCACCCATATCCACAGCCAGTAGATGACTGAGGCTACTGTGAAGTCAAGCCACATATCGGCCGGTCCGGTAAAAAGAGCCGGGGGGAGGATAATCAGGAAGCAGCAGGCAATCAGGGCCTGCCCCACCAGGGCGAGTATCGCGCCGAAGAGATTGAATTTCATGTTGTAAGTGTGTCTGGTTCGGTTATTGATTGGTGTGTCAGCTGCGTTTGTTGCCGCAACGGGGG
>URZG01000228.1 GCA_900552325.1 uncultured Porphyromonadaceae bacterium
CCGACGGCCCCGTCACGCTCGCCCAAGGCATGGTCCATGGCGACGGAGAGGGAGGAATAAGTGACCCACGCCTCGGCGTAGACATCGGCGGTTATGCCGGAGACGTCGTCCACAACACCGCTCACGGTATACTCCAAGCCGTTCAGCAAGATCGTCTGCCCCGCCGCCGCCTCGTGCCCAAACAGCCGGCCGGCCAACGAGCGGCACAGCACCGCACGGGGCATGCCGGAGAGGAACTCGGCCTCGGTGAAGGGCCGCCCCTCCACGAAATCGAAGCGGTAGACACGCCAGAAGCCGTCGTCGCAGCCTTTCAACCTCACCTTGGGAGACTCGTCTCCACCGGGCAGTCGCATGAAAGCGTCACCATAAGAGAAAGGCATCATGAAGGAGTTGGTGGTCACCGCCACGTCCTCCGGGACGCGGAGATTACCGATCACCTCCTTGACGAGGCGAGGGCCGCAAGCCGCCTTGTAATTGCTCTTCGTGCCATTCAACTTGTATGTCACGTTCGAGAGGTAGCACATCCGGTCCCGATGCACCTCGGGAGCGATATTCGCCGTACGTATATGGTAGGCCACCGCCAGCGCCATTACCATAGAGATGGCCAGCCCCGTGCCTACGATGTAGACCGAGCTGAAGAAGCGCTCCTGCCGGATCAAGGCCCATGCTTGCTTTATGTAGATCTTGTACATACTCATTCGATTCACGTTATCTTTCTTATCTTTGCCACTTAATCATTCATTAAACCACGAGATCATGGATAAAGAATTACCTAAGTCGGAGCTGCCCAAGCCGTTTCGCAAGCTGAGCCTCCGCGTCAGCAAGAGCCACCTGCCCGGTAACGCGAGCTACAAGGGAAGCGTCGTATGGCAACGTACGCTCAGCATCGATGACATCGCCGCCCGTGTCGTAGACAAACGGAGCGAGTATCGCAAGGAGACGCTCATCACCACCTTCAACCTCCTCAAGCGGGAGATCTACGACGCCATCGAGGAGGGCTACAACGTGGACTTCGGCTTCGGGCGGACGGAACTGACCGTGAACGGGCCTTTCGAGAGCCTGTACGAGAAGTTCGACCCCAACCGCCATACGCTCGCCCCACGCCTGCGCCCCGCGCCGGAGCTGAAACAACGGGTGGCAAACTTGCGTGCCGTGAACGAGACCTACCAACTGGATTACAACTCCCAGCCCCGTCCCGCTTACGTCAGCCTCCGCATCCAGCCTCGCACGCCCGACTGCGACGAGCCTTACAACCAGCTTCCGGCAGGTGAGCACCACTTCATCTCCATCTATGGCGACCGGCTGAAACTGATGGGCGACGATCCCCGCGTGGGTCTCTACCTGCACCGCCCCGACGGCTCGGAAGAACACTTCTACCCGCCCTCCGAGGTGTTTATCAATACCGGCAAACGACTTTGCTTCACGCCCGGCTTCGCTTTCACCGACGGCGAGTGGGTGGCGGAGGTGGTGACGCAATACACACCCAACTCGCGTCCATACAAGCAACCCCGCTATGGAACACTCACCTTCCTAGTGAGATAGCTCCCGAGCCTTCCCTGCTCGTATCACACATGACAGCTTTCATGAGCGACACATGATAACTTTCATGAACGATTCATGATAGCTTTCATGATTAACGCATGATAGCTATCATGAGTGATGCGAGCAGTAGTGTCCTAGATCCGCCCCTTACTGCACCTGCCTTCCGTCGAAGAAGCGCACGGTGCGGCTGGTTTGCTTGGCTTGCGCCTCGTTGTGGGTTACCATTACGATGGTGCGGCCGTCCTCCTTGTTGAGTTGGTGGAGCAGGTCCATGACCTCGATACCCATCTTGGAGTCCAAGTTACCGGTAGGCTCATCGGCGAGGATGATGTCGGGGTTACCTACGATCGCACGGGCGATGGCCACACGCTGGCATTGACCGCCGGAGAGCTGCGTCGGGAAATGGCGCATACGGTGGCTCAGGCCGACCTTCTCTAGCACGGCCTCGGCCAGCTTGCGGCGCTCCGAGGAGGATACCTTGCGGTAGAGAAGGGGCAGCTCCACGTTGTCCAGCACGTTCAGGGAATTGATCAGGTGGAAGCTCTGGAAGACGAAACCCAACTGCTTGTTACGGAAAGCGGCCAACTCCTTGTCGCTCATGCCTACCGTGTTTACGCCGTTGATCTCGACCGTGCCGGAGGTAGGAAGGTCCAGCAGGCCCATGATGTTCAATAAGGTGGACTTCCCGCATCCGGAAGGCCCCATAATGCTAAGGAACTCGCCTTGCTGCACCTCTAGGTTCACGTTTTCCAACGCGACTGTCTCTATCTCTTTCGTACGGTAAATCTTCTGTAAATTCGTTAGTTTGATCATGACTGTAATATTTTAATTGTTATTGTTTGACTCTTGTTATTGTTAAACTCTTGCTATCGCTAGGCTTTGCCACCTAAAAGCAAATTACGTGCCAGAAACGTATCTCATTGATTCCATGGCATCTTCCTGAAAAAGCACTGTCCATTATCGAACAGTCGGTTTATTATCGGACAGTCGGTTCATTCCCGAACAGCCGGTTCACTTCCGAGCAGTCGGTTCATTCCCGAACACGGACATCCGTGCCCGATCACTCCTGCCGCAAGGCGTCCGCCGGATGCATCCGCATGGCCCGGTAAGACGGGAAACTGATTCCCACGACAATCATCGCGGCCATCACCGCATACGAGAAGACGAAGCCGAACAACAGGCGCGAGGCCATGTCGGGCGGTATCTCCGAGCCTTGCGTCACCTCCATATGCAGCAGGTTGGCGAAGATGACGGCAGAGGGGATGAAAGCGATGGTGAGTAGCGCCAAGCCCTCCTTCACCAATTGCCAGAATATGCCCTTGCGGGTGGCTCCCATCGCCATGCGGAGGCCGATCTCGGCGCTCCTTTGTTGCGTACGATACCAGAAGGTTCCCACCACGCCGAGCAGGACATTCAGCAGGAAGAAGGCGATGCCCGCCACGTAAAGGCGGACTTGATCCAACCAACGCTCAAGGAACTGGTCCCGGTAATGGGACATCGGGAAAACATCCTTCAGATAGATATTGCCCACGCGCAATTGCTGCTCCATCTCCTTCCGGAAGTTGGTGGCGAAAGCGGCGCCGTCCGCGCCGGGCTTCACCCGGATGAAGGTGTTCAGGCCCTCTCCGACCCAATCGCCCTCCTCGGCCACCTTGTTCTCGTCCACCAGCTTATAGTAGGCGTAATCATAGCCGGTGAACTCGCAGTAACGTTGTTTCTCGCAGACACCACCGATACGGTAGGCCACGCTATCACGAGAGCCTTGGTTGGTGATATAGATCTCTTGGCGCACAGCCGCCGCCGGGTTGCCGAAGAAGTCATCGGCTACACGGCCTGTCACCACCACTTGGTTGTCGCGCAGGGCGTCCACCAACTCCGAGGGGGAACCGCCTTCTGCCGTCTTCACGCCGAACACCTCGAAATAGGTGGGCGAGACGAAGCGCACGAAGCCATTACGGATCAACGAGTCCTTCCGGAACGTGGCGTATTGGTTCGATCCCCGGTAATGAAAATGCACGCCGGTGGTGAAACAGATTGATTCCACGGAGGGGTTCCGGCGGATGCGGTCCATCAAGGTCAGGTAATCCCCGCCTCCCCGCTCGCTATGCACGGAGGTCGTGTCATAATCGGGGCTTTCCTCCGGGATCACGCCGAAACTCACATGATACGTATGCTCGATGTTAAAGCCCAAGGGCTG
>URZG01000229.1 GCA_900552325.1 uncultured Porphyromonadaceae bacterium
GTGCTCCGCCTCAACTACGATGGCCGAGGCGACTATCTCGGCGAATTTTCCGGCACGGACCTGGTGCTCGTCATCACCCGTACCGGCGAATACTACACCACCAACTTCGACGCCGCAAACCACTACGACGACAATATCCTGCGCATCGAGAAATTCCGCCCGGGGCACATCTGGACTGCGGTCCTCTACGACGCCGACCAGAAATACCCCTACATCAAACGTTTCACCTTCGAGCCTTCGGCAAAAAAGCAGCGTTATCTCGGAGAAAATCCCGCCTCCACCCTGATAGTGCTCAGCGACGCCGCCGGCGCCCGTTTCCGCATAACATTCGGAGGCGCCGACTCGCACCGCGAGCCTCTCGAACTTTACGCAGCGGAGTTCATCGCCGTAAAATCGTTCAAAGCCAAGGGCAAGCGACTCACCACCTTCACCCTCGGAGAAGTAACCGAACTCGAACCGGATCCGGAAGTACCCGCTGAGATAGAAACCGCCGGGGAGGAGAGCGATGACCCGGATTCCGACATCCCCGCGGAACCGGAACTGTCGGACGACGAGGTTGCCGACGATATTCTCGGCCAAGGGCGCCTGTTCTGACCTGTTGCCTATGTTACGCAATCTACTCATAGTCCTGTGCATGTGGGCGCCGTTCTGCGGCGTCGCGCAGGATGTGCTTCGTCCCGTAAACTCCGCCTGGGGCCTTTCTGCCGGATCGGCGCACACGATCGACACCTACCTCACCCCGCTCCGATATTCCGGATGGGGAGCCGAACTTACCTACCGGCGTATGCAGGCAATGAAATTCAACCCCGCACGCTGGAGCCAAAGCATAGATCTGGGCCTGTCGTTCAACGATATGGAGAACCCGGCCCGCAACGCCACGATGTATTCCGCGGGCATTGACGCCTCGTATGCCATGCTGTGGCGCGCATCGCTCCCCTGGGGCATAACCGCCGGGATAGGGCCTCAGCTGCGCGGCGACCTCGGCGTGATCTACCTCTCGCGCAACGGCAACAACCCCGCGTCGGTAAAAGCGTCGGTGACACTCGGCGCCCGCGGCTATCTGCAGCGCCGCGTCACTCTCGGCCGGATGCCGGTTACACTGCGGTGGCAGTCGGAGATCCCAGTAACCGGCGCGTTCTTCTCCCCGCAGTACGACGAGTTATACTACGAAATCTATCTCGGTAACCGAACCGGACTGGCCCATGCCGCATGGTGGGGCAATTTCTTCAGATGGGATAACCTCGTGACAGCCGACCTCCACTTCTCGGCCAACGCGCTCAGGGTAGGTTTCAGCCAGACTCTCCTCTCGACCCATGTCAACAACATCACTTCGCGGCAATGGGGCTTCGCGTTTCTCATCGGTGTCACCAACGACTGGCTTACCGTCACGCACCGCAGCGCTCCCTCCGGCGGCAACCAAAAGATAATCTTCGCTTACTGATCATGAGATTCCTCCGCTTCCTTTGCATATTCACCGCGCTCATGTTTCTGGCCTCATGCCATGAAGTCAAAGAATACGACGCGACTCCTCGACAGACTTTCGAGCAGCTGTGGAGCATCCTCGACGAACACTATTGTTTCTTCCGCGAGAAGGGGGTGGACTGGGAGGATGTGCACGCACGTTATGCCCCGATGGTGTCGGACCAGATGACCGCCCGCGAGCTTTTCACCGTAATGGCGCAGATGCTCGACGAGTTGCGCGACGGCCATACCAATCTCTCCGCGTCGTTCGAAACCTCCTACTACCGCCGCTGGTGGGCCGATTATCCCGAGAATTTCGACTGGCGTCTGGTGCAGGAACATTACCTGAATTTCAACTATCTTTCAGCCGCCGGACTGGACTACGCCGTACTTACCGGCAACGTGGGCTACCTGCGTTACTCCTCCTTCTCCTCCCCCGTGGGCGAAGGGAACCTCGATGCCGCGCTTAGTTACCTCGCGCCCTGCGACGGACTTGTCATAGACGTCCGCTCCAACTCCGGAGGCTCGATGAGCAACGTGGAGACCATAGCGCGCCGCTTCATCACATCGCGCACCCTTGCCTACTCCATCCGCCACAAGACAGGTCCGTCACACGACGCCTTCTCCGAACCATTCGACGTCTACTTCGATCCCGCACCCGAGGGTCGCGTCCTGTGGGGTAAACCGGTGGTGGTGCTCTGCAACCGTGGCACATTCTCGGCGGGGAATATCTTCGTATCGGTGATGAAATCATTGCCGGGCGTCACGGTGGCTGGCGCCACCACCGGCGGCGGTTCCGGCATGCCTTTCAACTCGGAACTTACCTGCGGCTGGGGTGTGCGCTTCTCGGCCTCCCCGCTCTACGATGCCGACGGACACCTAACCGAGTTCGGCGTCGATCCCACCGACGGCTGCGCCGTCGACCTCGATCCTGAAGCCGCCCTCGCCGGCCACGACACCATGCTCGACTTCGCCATCAGCCTCCTCACCACCCGTCCATAACTATAAATCTCCAAATAACAACACTCTATGAAAAAACTAATTCTTTCGATTGCAGCTGCAACTATCTTTGCCGTTTCGGCACACGCTCAGAAAAGTATCTTCAACAATCCTGACAACCATTCCTATTTCGGAGTACGGGTCGCAGGCGAAGTGACCTGTCCGGGGGATGTATCCATGTACGGGCTCAAGGCCGACATCTACAAGAACGGAGGAGGTATCGAGTTCGGAGGCATCTATAACCTCCCTGTAGTGGCCAACTTCTATGTAGAACCCGGACTGAAGCTCTATTATAACACCTACTCCACCCACTCCGACATAGCCGACGCGCTGGAGGTTTCAGGCATCTCCATAAAGAAATTCGGTATGCGCGTTCCGGTAATGGCCGGCTACCACTTCGACTTTACCCGCGACCTACGCGTCTATCTCTTCACCGGGCCGGAACTCGAGATAGGTTTTACCGCCGACGGGAAAGTAAAAAGCGGCCGTGTCTCCGAGTCGGAAAACCTTTACGGCGAGGAGGGCGGCATGAACCGGGTGGATGTACTCTGGGGCTTCGGCGCAGGGATCTCCTACAGCCACTATTACTTCGGCATAAGCGGCTCGGTGGGAATGTGCAACATGCTTGATGACTCCGAGACCAAATTCCACGAGAACCGCGTATCCTTCACCTTAGGCTACAACTTCTGATAACCAATTCTGCGTACTGAGACGAAAACCGCGTAATATAAAGTACCTTTTCGTGAACTGCACTCAAAAAGTCTGCCACAGAAATTTTGGGTGCAGTTCAAACGTATATTGTCAGCTGACGGTGAAGGCGCCAAGACGGGTGGTGTAGTCGGGGGATTTGATTGCGCGGCGGATGGCGTTGACGAACTTCACGTTGCGCCCATCGGCTCCCTTCAGGCTATATTGCTGGGAAGCGAGAACGATGGTATCGGCTCCGATACGCGAGTTGATGGTATCGAGCGTACGCGATACATCCTGAAATTTCTTCCTCTGTTCCGGATCGAACGTGAAAAGGTCGGTCTGCACGGCTGATGCCGGAGAGATACCGGATACCATCACCCCGGCGCGTTTATAATATATCCCTTTCCGAAAGATCGACTCCAGGATGCCGAGTGAGGCTGCCACGATTTCGGTTGTGGTATCTGTGGCGGTCAGAAACGAATAAGAGGCGCTGCGGTCATACTGCTCCAGGTCGTCACGAAAACGATTGGAATGTATGAAAACCGTGACAAGGGAACACACAGACCGCTGCCGCCGCAGTTTC
>URZG01000230.1 GCA_900552325.1 uncultured Porphyromonadaceae bacterium
CTCATGACCGTGACCAACATCATCTACACCCGCATCAACATGGCCAGCCAGCCCTCTTCCTCCTCCATGCCGGGTATGAAGTGGATGATGTACCTCATGCCGGTGATGTTCCTCTTCTTCTTCAACGACTACGCCTCCGGCCTGAGCTACTACTACTTCCTGTCGCTGCTGATCACCATCATACAGACCTACATCTTCCGTCTGGTGGTCGATGACAAGAAAGTACGCGCTCGCATGGCCGAGAACGCCAAGAAACCCCGCAAGAAATCGGGCTTCATGGCACGCCTCGAAGAGATGCAGCGCCAGCAGCAGGCCATGCTCCGCGAGCAGCAGAAGAAGAACGGCCGGAAATAAATGTAGGGTCGCGACCTCCAACCTCAAACCTTTTTAATATGAAAGTGAAGCCGAAAAAAGCGTTGGGCCAGCATTTCCTTGCTGACGAGTCGGTGGCCAGGCGTATCGCCGCCACCCTTGACGGCTACCGCGCCACGCCGGTGGTGGAGGTGGGGCCCGGTATGGGAGCGCTTACGCGCTGGCTTCTGGAGGAGGGGCACGACGTGACGGTGGTGGAGATCGACACCGAGAGCGTGGACTATCTCCGCCGCGAGATGCCCGCAGTGGCCGACCGTATCATCGAAAAGGATTTCCTCACGCTCGACCTTGCCGCCCTATTCCCGGGACGTGACTTCTGCGTGATAGGGAATTACCCTTATAATATCTCGTCGCAGATATTCTTCCATATCCTGGAGTTCAAGGACCGCTGTGTCTGCGCCTCCGGTATGCTTCAGCGCGAGGTCGCCGAGCGTCTGGCGGCCCCGGAGGGTACCAAGGCCCGCGGCATACTGTCGGTGCTGCTTCAGGCGTGGTACGACGTGGAATATCTTTTCACCGTGAGCGAAGGGGTGTTCATCCCGCCGCCAAAGGTGAAATCGGGGGTTATCCGCGCGCGCCGTAACGGCCGCACCGACCTGGGCTGCGACGAGCGCACGTTCCGTTCGGTGGTGAAGACCACCTTCGGGCAGCGCCGCAAGACCATCCGCAACTCCATCCGTTCTCTTCTCCCCGCCGGCGCACCGGTGCCGGAGTCGCCCCTGATGGCCATGCGCCCCGAACAGCTGTCGGTGGAACAGTTCATTGAGTTGACCAACCTCGTAACCGGCCTTAGACAATGAAGGAATTCGACGAGGAATATATAAAGAATATCGAGCACATCGTGGAGACCCACGATGATGTGGCGGCCAAGAAGATCCTCGAGGAGCTTCATCCGGCCGACATCGCCGAACTGTACCAGGGGCTGAACCTGGAACAGGCCGAGTATCTCTATAGTCTCCTTGCCGGCGACAAGGCCGCCGAGGTGCTCATGGAGCTGGACGAGGACGACCGAAAGAAACTCCTCCACGACATGGATCCCGAGGAGATCGCCCGCCTTTATGTGGACCACCTCGACACCGACGACGCCGTGGACCTTATCCAGGATCTTGACGAGGAGGACCGCGACGAGGTGCTTTCGCATATCGACGACGTGGAGCAGGCCGGCGACATCATCGACCTGCTGAAATACGACGAGGATACCGCCGGCGGTCTGATGGGTACGGAAATGCTCGTGGTCAACGAGAACTGGTCCATGCCCGAGTGCATCAAGCAGCTCAGGATGCAGGCCGAGGATATGGACGAGGTATATAATGTATATGTTGTAGACAACGACGACCGTCTGCGCGGCACCCTCCCCCTGAAAAAACTCATAACCCACCCCTCGGTGTCGAAGATCAAGAACGTGATGGAGACCGACCCCATCTCGGTAAAGACCGACACGCCGCTCGACGAGGTTGCCATCGACTTCGAGAAGTACAACCTCGTGGCCATGCCGGTTGTCGACTCCATAGGGCGCCTGGTGGGGCATATAACCGTCGACGACGTGATGGACTCGGTGCGCGAATCATCGGAGCGCGACTATCAGCTGGCTTCCGGTCTCTCGCAGGATACCGACTCCAACGACACCCTCTGGCAGCAGACCCGCGCACGCTTGCCGTGGCTTATGATCGGCATCCTCGGCGGTATCGGCAACTCTTTGATCCTCGGCAACTTCGAGCAGGGATTCGCTACCAACCCCGCAATGGCGCTGTTCATTCCTATGATCGGCGGCACGGGCGGAAACGTGGGCATCCAGTCGTCGGCAATCGTGGTGCAGGGCCTTGCCAACGGCTCGCTCGACCTCAAGGATACCGGCCGTCAGCTCATCAAGGAGATGGGTGTGGGGTTTGTCAACGGCCTCATCATCTCCCTCACCGTGTTCGCCTACAACTGCTGCACGCTCAACCCCTGGAATCCCACCACACTGGCTGTGAGTCTGTCGCTTATGGCAGTGGTGCTTTTCGCGTCGGTGTTCGGCACTTTCGTGCCCCTCACGCTGGAACGCTTCAAGATCGATCCGGCCCTCGCCACCGGTCCTTTTATCTCTATAACCAACGATATCATCGGCATGTTGATCTACATGCTCATCTCCTCCGCCCTGATGACGGCGCTCACCTGATTTGGACTCAATCACACTATATACCCTCCTGTTTATGGCCGCAGCGATGGCTGTGGCCGCTCTGGCGTTGCCCCGGGGCCGCGGGCCGGCCGAGACCGGTTTCCTCACCGCCGACCTCACCTTCGAGCCGGGCGCCGACACCACGCCCCGCGTTGAATTCTCCACCCGCGCCGACGGCGCCCTGGTGATGCGCCGCTTCGGCCTGGAAGGGCTTACCGCCGGAGCAACCGTGGCGCTGGCCGTCACCCGCAAGGGATTCGACCTTGCGATAGAGGAGCGCGTCACTCCCGCACCCTCCTCGGCGGCAGCCACACTGGATTCGGAGCCGCCGGCTGCTGTGGTGAATTGTGCCACATTCGTCCTCCCCGGTCTCTCCTCCGAGCGCTACCATCTGAAATACAACTCCGATCCCACCTCCTCATTCTGCACCCTGGCGTGGCGTAACCTCCCTGGATTCACCGCTTCGAGGGCGATGGGCTGACATTGCGAAATAAAGAAATATTTCCTTAATTTTTGCTATAATGTTGGCTATGGGAAAATTTTTTGCTAACTTTGCGCGTTGAAAAATAAACAACAAATTTTCTTAATATACTATTCACTATGACTAAAATTGGTATTAACGGTTTCGGCCGCATCGGTCGTTTCGTTTTCCGCGCCTCCACCAAGCGTGACGACATCGAAGTAGTCGCTATCAACGACCTTCTCCCCGTTGACTACATGGCTTACATGCTGAAGTATGACACCATGCACGGCCAGTTCGACGGTACCGTTGACTACGATATGGAGAAATCCCTCCTCATCGTTAACGGCAAGGAAATCCGCGTTACAGCATGCCGCGACCCCAAAGAAATCAACTGGGGTGCTGTAGGTGCCGAATACGTTGTAGAGTCCACCGGTCTCTTCCTTACCAAAGAAAAAGCTCAGGCTCACATCGAAGCCGGTGCTAAATATGTGGTTATGTCCGCTCCCTCCAAGGACGACACCCCCATGTTCGTTTGCGGCGTGAACGACCAGACCTACGCCGGCCAGCAGTTCGTTTCCAACGCTTCCTGCACCACCAACTGCCTCGCCCCCATCGCCAAGGTCCTCAACGACAAGTTCGGTATCGAGACCGGTCTTATGACCACCGTTCACTCCACTACCGCTACCCAGAAGACCGTTGACGGTCCCTCCATGAAGGA
>URZG01000231.1 GCA_900552325.1 uncultured Porphyromonadaceae bacterium
AGGGGGAGTGGAAACCGCCGCCTACCTTGAGCTTGAGGGCGCGTTTGGCACCGGCCTCGGTGGCACCGGCGCATGCCTTGTCGATAGCCTCGACTTCACCGGAGATCACGATCTGTCCGGGGCAGTTGTAGTTGGCGCATACCACGCCGTCGATACCGTCGCAGATCTCCTCGACTTTCTCGTCGGGCAGGGCGATGATGGCTGCCATTGTGGAGGGCTTGGCTTCGCAGGCTTTCTGCATGGCGTGGGCGCGGGCGGCAACCAGTTTAAGACCGTCCTCAAAGCTCAGCGCTCCGGCAGCGGTGAGGGCGGAAAGTTCGCCCAGAGAGTGGCCGGCGACCATGTCGGGCTTGAACTCGTCGCCGAGTGTCTTGGCCAGGATGACTGAGTGGAGGAATACTGCGGGCTGGGTAACGGCGGTCTGCTTGAGGTCGTCCTCGGTGCCGTTGAACATCAGGTCGGTGATGCGGAAGCCCAGAATCTCGTTGGCTTTCTCAAAAAGTTCCTTGGCCTGCGCGTCGTTCTCGTAGAGGTCTTTGCCCATACCGACGAACTGCGCTCCCTGGCCGGGAAAAACAAACGCTTTCATAAGCAAGAAATTGCAATAATTCTAAATTTTTTTTTAATTCCGGATGCAAAGGTACATATTTTCCCGCTATCGGCGCCCTTTTTTCGGCAAAATCGCCTAACTTTGCATGTGACTACGATAGTCCGCCAATCAGAAACACAATAATTATTATGTCCGTTTTATCATATATCCCCCTTTTTATCGGTAACCTGCGGGGATGGCAGTTCATTATCGTCATTCTCGTGATCCTGCTCCTTTTCGGAGGGAAGAAAATCCCCGAGATGATGCGTGGCCTCGGCAAGGGGGTGGCGAGCTTCCGCCAGGGACTTGACGAAGCCCGGAAGGAGATAAACAAGACCGTCGACCCCGACGAAGAGAAGAAGGAGAACTGACAGCGGGTGCGCCGTTCCACTGACCGCCGATGCAGCAGATGAGTTTCTGGGAGCACCTCGACGCGCTCCGGAGTACTTTGATACGTATGGCCGTGACCCTCATAGGGGTCATGGTTGTGCTTTTTGTTGCCATGCCTGCGATTTTCGATTCGGTGATACTGTGGCCGTGCCGGGGGGATTTTCCTCTCTACAGGCTGTTCGGCGCGTCGGCAGATATGCTGGCCGGGTGGATGCCCGATTTTTCGGGAGGAGAGGATTTCTCGGTGGAACTGATCAACATCAACCTCGGGTCGCAGCTGATGGTTCAGATGTCGGCCTCGGTGCATCTGGCCCTGGTGCTCACTTTCCCCGTGCTGGTGTATCAGTTGTGGTGCTTCGTGGCGCCGGGACTCTATGAGCGCGAACGGCGGCATGCGCGCCGGGCTTTCTTCTTCGCCAACACGATGTTCTATCTTGGTGTGGCTACGGGGTATTTTATGGTTTTCCCGCTGGCATTGAGGTTTCTCGCGTCCTATCAGCTTTCCGAGACCATCGCCAATACCATCACCCTTGACTCCTATATGGATAATTTCATGACCATCACCATGCTGATGGGGGTGGTTTTCGAGCTTCCTCTGCTGGCATGGCTGCTTGGGAAGGCCGGACTGCTGACACGGAATTTTTTCAGCCGTTACCGGCGTCACGCCGTGGTAGTGCTCCTTGCTGCGGCAGGATTCATAACCCCCACGGCCGATCCGTTCTCGATGTTCGCCGTATTCCTCCCCTTATATATATTGTGGGAATGTGCCGCATGGCTTGTGCCGGAGCCGGAATCTTCGTCGGCTGTGTCAGTGGGCGATTAAGATTGTGAACGTTTTTTTATTGAAAAAATGGTTAAAAAGTTTGGCGGTAAAAAAAAAAGCCGTAACTTTGCATCGTTTTTGAAGCACAAAAAAATTGTTTTATTATTTAATCTACACACGAAAATGAAAAAGTTATTCCTTTCTTTCGCTGTACTCGCAGGTGTATGCATGGTTTCCTGCGGTAACAAAGCTGAGAACGCTGAAGAGGCTGCTGCCGTTGACACTGTAGCTGCTGTTGAAGAAGTTGTTGAGGCTAACGACTCCGTTGTTGCTGACACCGTAGTTGCTGAAGCAGCTGAAGTAGCTGACAGCGTTGCTAAATAATTTAGGCTTTACAGCTTAAGATTTACAACAAAATAAGCCGGACAATCTCAGATTGTCCGGCTTTTCTTTTATACTCTTTTACGGATTCTTTAATCCGTGAGACTGTTTTGGATGGGATTACATTTCGAGATCCTGTACGCAGATATAGTGCTGGTAGGGATGGTCGCAGCCCGGGCATACTTTCGGGGGCTCGGTACCCTCCGACTCGTAGCCGCATACGAGGCAACGCCATGTTACTTTGGTGTCGCGTTTCCATAGGGTGCCGTTCTCGATCATCTCCTTGTAACGTGCGAAACGGTCGTGGTGATGTCTTTCCACGGTGGCTATGGCTGAGAAATGCGACGCGATTTCGGGGAAGCCTTCGTCGGTAGCCACTTTGGCGGCGTTGGTGTAGAATTCCACCCCTTCGCGCTCCTCTTCCTCTATGGCGTATGCCAGATTCTCCACCGTGGTGCCGATGATGCCGGCATCGGTGTTTACGGGGACTTCAACCATCCCGCCCTGGAGCATCTTGAAGAACACTTTGCCGTGATGAAGCTCGTTGGCGGCTGTTTCGTTGAACACCTCGGCTACCGGGAAGTATTGCTCCTTGGTGGCCTGCTGGGCATAATATGTATATCGTGAATAAGCTGCCGATTCGGCCAGATAGGCGGAGAGCAGCAGGGCTTCGGTTTTTGTGCCTTTGATAGATTTAGTTGCCATGTGCGTTGTAAGTTTAGTATATCTTGATTACTGGAATTACAACGCCTGCGGCACTGTGTTGGTTCACTCCTCGAAGGGGAGGATGTTGCGCTCGGCCTGCTCGATGGAGCGGTTGCGCCAGCACTTGCGGCACACGGCTATATAACGCTCGTCGCCGCCGATCTCAACCTGCTGGCCCTCAGATACTATATCGCCGTTGGCGTCGATGCGCGCGTTGACGATGGTCTTGTTGCCGCAGGAACAGGTGGATTTTATCTCGTCGATGGTGTCGGCGATCTCGAAGAGGCGCCGCGAGCCCTCGAAAAGACGGGTCTTGAAATCGGTGCGCAGACCGTAGCAGATCACGTTCGAGCCGTAGTCGTCGACCACCCTCGAGAGCTGGTCCACCTGCTCGGGCGCCAGAAATTGCGCCTCGTCGACGAGAAACCAGTCGACGATGCCGCCGGCCTCGCGGAATGTATCGCGCGCCATCTCGTATAGGTCCGATTCGGGATATATCCACTTACATTCGCGCTCTATGCCGATCCGCGAACGTATCACGTTCTTTTTGTCGCGTGTGTCGATCACGGGCTTCATGCAGACATAGCGCATGTGCCGTTCCTCGAAATTGTAGGCCGTGGTGAGCAGCAGGGCGGTTTTGGCCGACCCCATCGTGCCGTATCTGAAATATAGTTTCCCTTTGCGGTACATCGGTTATATGGTTTGTGGAGCCGCAGAGGGCGGCCTCGGTTTGTGCAAGCGAAGTTACGGATATTCCGCCAAACAATTCGTGCGGCGATAACAAAAGTTTTCAACAAATTCGTAACTTTGCACAGAGAAGTTACGAAAAGAGTGTAATTTATTGGAAATGAGCGTAGGTTAATTGCTCTTG
>URZG01000232.1 GCA_900552325.1 uncultured Porphyromonadaceae bacterium
AAATCGAAATATTACCCCGGGATATCCACCTCACACGGCTATCAGTTCACACCACATGTATATCTCGGGGCAGGCGTTGCAGCCGATTATTCGCTGACAGACAAACGGTTTTACTGTGTGCCTGTATTCGCGCACTTCCGCAACGACCTTAAATTAGGACGTTTCACTCCGTACTTCGATGCGAGGCTCGGATATAATTTTCTCGACGGCGGAGGTGTCTACTCCTCTTTGTCGGCCGGTTACCGCATAAACTGGGGACGCAAGACGGCCATCAACATCGGCATCGGCGCCGCGTTGCACGGTTATAAAGGGAAGGACTATGCCGAATGGTGGACCCCGGAAAACGGTGCGCAGTTCGCTTATTCCGGAAAATCAGCACGCCACGAGATCCTTCCTCAGCTGAGGATCGGCATCGAATTCTGATTAACGGAGAAATACGAATGTGAAGTTGCGGCCGGAGGCGATGCCGGCGGCTCGGGCCGAAAAATAGCGGGTACAGTTAGAAAGGGTACCTGCAGGGGGAAACTTTATGTCAGTCACACCGCATCCGCGCAGCTGCATGGCGACAGCCAACGGAAGGTCGATGTGAGGGCGGTAGCCATAGTTGCGCGCCACACACTCCTGAGGGAAGCGGGCGGCAACCTCCTCACCTACCTCAAACTCATCCACAACGATGCATGGCGCCATGATGGTCTTTATCCGCGACGGCACAGCCCCCAGCCGCTCCATTGACTGCAAAGCATTGACTGCAATCCCTGTCACCGCCCCGCGCCATCCGGCATGTACGGCGCCCGCCACCCCGGCCTCCTCGTCAAGAAGTATCAGCGGGAGGCAGTCGGCGGTATTGACCCCGATAACAAGATTACGGATGTCTGTAACAACCGCATCCACACCCTCGAGGCTTTCAGTAGCAACCGTCATTTCCCCCTCGTCGAAGTCTTTTCCTGAAAGGGTCAGCACAGTGGCGCTGTGTGTCTGCCTCGGCACTATCAACCGTTCCGGCGTCACTCCGCAGAAACGCTCCAGACTCCGGCGGCAGTGCTGCCAGTGTTCAGGAGCATCACCGTTATAATGGCACAACGAGAAGCCGCTATAGGGCTCCGAAGCCACAATACCGGGACCGCGCCATGTGGTCGCCGCAAATGCCTTAAACGACTCATGAAGCACCTCGAGAGGCACTTCATGAGTAAGAGTTTCAGGATTCATTACGTTATCAATCAACACGGTGAAGCTCGTGGCCCATGCGATGTTTCTTTGTGGAGAGATAGAACCGGTCGTTATCGTTGGGCTCGATCTCGATAGGAACGTTCTCCACTACCTCCAGCCCGTAGCCTTCCAGACCGACACGCTTCACAGGATTGTTTGTCATCAGACGCATCTTGCGGATTCCGAGTTCATGAAGAATCTGCGCGCCCACACCATAGTCGCGTTCATCGGCCTTGTGACCCAAGTGGAGATTTGCCTCCACGGGATCCATTCCCTGCTCCTGGAGTTTGTAGGCGCGTATCTTGTCCATAAGACCGATGCCACGCCCTTCCTGCAGGAGGTAAACCACGGCGCCGCGCCCCTCTTTTTCAATCATACGGAGCGCCTGATGGAGCTGTTCGCCGCAATCGCAGCGCAGTGAGCCGAAAATATCGCCGGTGGCGCAGGAGGAGTGAACACGCACCAGCACCGGGTCGCCTCCGCCTACATCACCTTTTATTATGGCGATATGCTCCAGGCCGTTGCTTTTCTGGCGGAAAGGTATAAGCCGGAAATCACCGTAGGCGGTAGGGAGTTTCACCTCCTCCCCTTTCTCTACGAGCGATTCCTCCTTGAGGCGGTATGTGATGAGATCACGGATCGAGATCAGTTTCAGCCCCCATTCGTCGGCACGGCGACGAAGCTCCGGCAGGCGTGCCATCGAACCGTCGTCGCTCATTATCTCCATCAGCGCGGCAGCCGGCTGCAGGCCGGCCATACGAGCCAGGTCGACGGCGGCCTCGGTGTGTCCCGAGCGGCGCAGCACACCCTGATCCTGTGCGTAGAGAGGATTGATGTGGCCCGGTCGCCCAAAAGTCGACGGCTTGGAGGCCGGATCGGCAAGCGCACGGATTGTGGCGCAGCGATCATGAATGGATACACCGGTAGAACAACCCTCGAGTTTATCTACCGTTATGGTGAACGGCGTGCCGAGCACCGAAGTGTTGTCGGTGGTCTGAGGATCAAGCCCGAGTTCGCGGCAACGCGAAATCGTGAGAGGCGCGCAGAGCACCCCTCTGGCGTTCTTGAGCATGAAATTCACCTGTTCGGGGGCGATTTTCTCGGCGGCCACGATGAGGTCGCCCTCATTCTCGCGGTCTTCGTCGTCAACCACAATCACCATTTTCCCTTCGCGGAAATCATGAAGAGCCTCTTCAATAGAGTCAAGCCGTATCATATATCGTTATTTTGTTGTTTATCAATAATTTTTTCGATTAGAGCCGCCGTACGGGCACACGACGAGGCGTTACGTGCCGTCACCTGGAACGGAAGTTCGTTAACAAGGGCGATCACTTTCGGCGAGCGGCTGTCGGCAAGATATTCCACCAGATCGTTGAGCAGAACCTGCGCCTGGGTCCGTGGCGGATAACGTCTTACAAAATACCACGCGCGCTTCCATAGTGGAAGTTTGCGGTATCCGTCTGCCAGACGCTCACATCCCTGCCTGAACGACTCAGCGAGCTCCACGGCACGCGCCGGATCCACTTCCTGCATAACAAATTCCTTCACCTCCAGTTCACGCCGCAACTTCCCGCGCAGACGCAGCCAGAAAAGCCTGTAGGCATCCATATTGAATACCGCGGAGTCACGCATCGCCTTGTAGGTAAAGAATATACCCAGCGGCAGAAGCACCGCCGAACTGAGCCAGATACCCTGCCATACCTCCAGTTTACCGTCACGAGCCATCTTATAGCCGGTATTGTCGATGATATAGTAGACTATGAACAGGAATACGGATATGACCAGCGGGGTGCCAAGACCGCCCTTGCGGATAATGGCCCCGAGGGGAGCTCCGATGAAGAAGAACACCAGACAGGCGAACGAAAGGGTGAACTTCTTCTGCATCTCTATACCGTGGCGACGGATGGTGTAACGGTCGTCCTCCATGGCATAACTCTTGAATTCGTATTCCTGATGCGCGCGTTGCACACGTGAAATGGCCAGCGCGATATAAGTGGCGGTCTGTCCGGGATTCCGCTTATAATATAATGAGTCAATATCAATCGGGCCGTCGGGCATCGCCACATCGGGGCAGTGACTTGCCGTCGGGGGTATTCTTCAGTTCGTCGTAGCTTACCCTGAGATAAGTAGCCTCTTTGAGGTCGCGGGCATAGATGGCACCCACCGAATCCACACGCTCTCCTACCGAATCGATCGTTGCCTGAAGTTCGGAAATATTCTTACCCACATACTGATTGCGCATCCCGGATTCGTCCATACGGTTGAAGCCGGCGTCGAAAGCCATCAGAATCTCCTTGAGTTTAAACGATTCACGGCGATACGGCTGATAGGCGCCGATACCTGAGAAAGCCGTCTCGCGCAGGTTCTCGAACTGTTTGCCGTCGTGAAGGCGAAGAAACAGATGCTCCTTGTCCTCGGCCATCTTCAGCTGTCCGGAATCAGCCAGAATCACACGCACGTTCTCGAAACCGCGCGACACATCGTATATCAT
>URZG01000233.1 GCA_900552325.1 uncultured Porphyromonadaceae bacterium
CCCGCCGTTCCCGGCGGAGAGGGGGGCAAGGAGAAAAAGCACCGGAGCGCGGCGGCAAGGATCGCCCGCGGCTTCCTCTGGACCATAGCCGGACTGATCGGCCTGGTGGTGCTCCTCTTCGTACTGATATATGTGCCGCCGGTGCAGGATCTCGCCTTGAAAATCGCCCTCAACGAAATAAACAAAGGGGGCGACATGCACCTCGACATCAAGCGCGCGCGCCTTACCTTTCCCCTGACGCTCACTGTTGATTCCCTGCGGATGGAGACCCCCGCAATGGGAGTGGGCGCCGCCTACGCCCGCGTGGAGATCGACCCGCGGCCGATACTGCGCGGCGAAATCCACGGACGCGAACTCAAGGCCCGCGGAGCCGACGTGCGTATCGGCACTCCGGATTCGGTGATGTACCTCACCGCAAGACTCAACGATGCCGCAATCGACGATGCCGGGATACGCCTGAAATCACAGGAGATAGATATAAAGAAAATCACCGCAGCCGGGGCCCGGGTAAAGATCATGATGAAGCCCGACAGCGTGCCCCCGCCTCCGGCCAACGACAGTGTGCCGGTAAACTGGCATATCACCCTGGCCGACGCATACCTCTCCGACGTAGACTACACCATGCAGCTCGAGCCGATGATTCACGACCTGAGCTGCACCGTAGCCTCGGCGACCCTCAAGGGAGCCGACGTCGACATGCGCTACAACACGGTAAAGGTCGGCGAGATAACCGTCGACAGCGTCGATGCGGGATATATCTACAATTCGCCGGAATATATCGCCGCCTACCCGGTTAAAGCCTACGTGGCGCCGGATACACTGCCCACCGTACCCTGGACCGTCACTGCCGACAAAGTACGTCTGACCGACAGCCGCGCCCTCTATGCCCTCCGGGGCCACAAGCCACCGACGGCGGCCTTCGATCCGGAGTATATACAGGCTTCCGACATAGAGATTGAAGTCGACTCCTTCCGCAACAGGGCCACCGAGGTATATGCGCCTGTACGACGTATCGCCGCCCGCGAACGCTGCGGCGTGCCGCTGGAAGCCGGCGGTCTCTTCGCCATGGATTCTGTGAAGATGCAGGTAAAGGACTTCCTGATCACCACCCCCTCCTCGCGCATAACAGCCGACGGCATGATGGGGATGGCGGCTCCGGGCGATACGATGAACATCATCGACACACCGGTGGCGCTGAAACTCACCGCAAATCTGAACAACGACGACCTGCGCCGGCTCGTCCCCTTCCCTATGACCTCCATGGTGGCGCAGCTCCCCCCGTACAGCGGACTGCAGGCGGCCGTCGACCTTGACGGCACCGCCTCGCGCGAGATTACCGTGCGCGAACTGCTTGTGAGGATTCCGCAACACATCGAGATTTCCGCAAAAGGGAGCGCCTCCGGGCTTACCTCCGGCTTAGACCGCATGAGCGCCGACCTTACCCTTTCCGGCTCCATGCGCAACGGTAATTTCCTCAAGCCGATACTTCTCGACGCAAAGACCGGCCACGACATCAACTTCCCGCCGCTTGTCATCGACGGCGAAATACATGCCCTCCACGGAATGATCGACGGCGACCTCCGCGCCACTGTTCCCGGCGGCGGCGTAGCCCTGACCGCAGCATGGAACAACCGTGACGAAGGATATGACATAGACCTGGATGCCAGCACATTCCCGATCCAGAGCATCATGCCCGGCCTCGGAATCCGTGACCTTGACGCCACAGTGAAGATAAACGGCCGTGGATTAGATCCATTCCGCCCCGGCACGGAGATCGACGCCGACATCGACCTGCGTAAAGTGATATATCAGGGGAATACCCTCACCGACGCCACCGCAAAAGCCACTCTTGCCGACGGCAACGCCTCGCTAACCGCAACTTCGCACAACCGCGATGCCAACCTTACCCTGTCGGCCGACGGCAATCTGCTCGGCGATTCCCTCCGCTGGAAAATCGCAGGGGACATACGCAACCTCAACCTGCATGCCCTTGGACTCTCCCCGACAATTTCGGAAGGCAATATCCGTTTCAACGGCAATGCCACCGTGGGAGCCGACGGTTCATATCCCCTTCTCCAGTCGCTCCTGACTCCGCAGCCGGAAAAAGGTAAGAAAACCCGTAAATCCACCGCGCCCCGAACGGCTCCCGGCGCCGGTTCATCCATAATCGACCGGATTTCTGCCATTACCGCAGATCTCGAAGTGGAAGACTTCTACTGGCGGATGCCCGACATGACGATGAACGGCAACGACATAATACTCAATGCCGTCGCCGACCGTATGCGTACGGACCTGACCCTGCGCAACCACGACCTTGACGCCACATTCCGCTCGGCAGCACCCGTAGGCACTCTCGTGCAGGGATTCACCGACGCGTCAGCCATCATCGACGGATGCATCGCCGACCGCATAGTGCGCGTGGACTCCGTGCAGCGCGCCCTCCCCCCATTCTCACTTGATCTCACAACCGGCCAGGACAATCTTCTCCACAACTATCTCCTTGACCTCGACATGAGTTTCAGCGACCTGACACTCCATGCAGCCAACGACTCGCTGATTACCGCCAACGCCTCGCTGCTCGACTTCCGCACCGGCGAGACCACACTCGACTCCATAGGTTTCAACCTCTTCCAGCGCGGAAAGTTCCTTATCTACGACGCCAATATCGACAACCGTCCCGGCACCCTCGACGCCTTCGCCAAGATCAACGGCAAGGGGTTCATCGGTCCCGAGAAATTCGGTCTGATGGTAAAACAGCAGAACATTCAGGGTGAGACCGGCTTCTCGTTCGGTACTACCGTCAACATGCCCGAAGCAAACACCGTGGCCCTCAGGTTCGTACCCTATCACCCCATAATCGGATACAAGGAATGGGAAGTGAACCGCGACAACATCATCACCTACAACCTGCTCACGCACCATATCGACGCCAACCTCAATCTCCACAACGACATGAGTACCGTGGAGATTCTGACTCACCATAACGAAGCGGACTCCACTCAGGAAGCACTCACCGTGACCCTCAAGGATATACAGCTCGCCGACTGGGTTGCCCTATATCCGTTCGCCCCCCCGGTGAAAGGCAATCTTTCGGCACAGATGGACATAACCATGAACGGGAAGGACCTCAACGGAAAAGGCACCGTGTCGCTCGCCGACTTCTTCTACGACCGGCAGCGCGTGGGGGACTTCGGCATAGACCTCGATGTACTCACCAAACCTGACGGCGCCCTCCACGCCGACGCATCACTGAGCATCGACGGCAAAAAGTCCATGACCCTTTCGGGCGCCCTCAACGACTCGACTCTCGCCAACCCGTTCATGCTCGATCTGCGGGTAATAGATCTGCCACTCACGGTGGCCAACCCGTTCCTGCCGCCCGGCGTAGCCACCCTGGCCGGACGCCTCCAGGGGCAGATGGACGTAAACGGAAAAATGACCGAACCGATCCTCAACGGCTGGCTCGCTTTCGACAGCGCCACGATAACCCCCACGATGCTGGGCACAGCGCTGACTCTCACCGGAGAGAAGATAGCCGTGGAGAACTCGTTGGTCCGTTTCGACGGCTTCTCGATAAAAGCCGTCAACGACAATCCGCTGACCGTCAACGGATGGGTTGACATCTCCAACCTCGCCCTGATGAAGATGGACCTCACCCTCGCCGCGAAA
>URZG01000234.1 GCA_900552325.1 uncultured Porphyromonadaceae bacterium
CCTCCGGCTACATGAAGCGGCCGAAGAGCCATTTGAGGCGGCGCTGCATCCAGAAGGGGAGACGGCGCACGATGCGGTGACCGGCGGTGCAGAAGAGGCGCAGCCACTGGTAGCGGATGGCATGTGGCAGCGAATGGTGCCAGTCCACGATCTCGATGGTGAGCAGCCCCAGCCGACGCGCCGTCTCGGCGGGATCGACTACTGAAAGGGGTACCTCGGCCGTTTTGGTTATAACGGCCACCACACGCCCGGCGGGGGTCACAGTGGTGCGTACCGAAGCGAACGGCGCTACGGTGTCGTCTACCCAGGTCTTGCGCAGCTTGCGGTCCCAGATGAGCAGTTTGCCGTCCTCTTCGGTAAGATTGTACTGGTGGAAACCGCGGTATGCCTCGCGCAGCGCCTCGTTGTCGAAGTGGTTGAGGTACAGCACCCCGCCCACACGCAGAGAGGCCAGTGCCTGCAGGATCCCCTCCATCGGGTCGGCGCAGTGGTCGAGGGCGTTGCGGATATGTATGAAGTCGGCGCGGATCCCCGCGTTGGTCGCCGAGAGGTACTCCGCCATGCCGAACGAAATCTCAGGCCGGTCAATCCGGAAGCGGCGTAATATCCTGTTATAGAACGGCGCCAGTGGGTCGATATATACCACCTTCCGTGGCCGTCCCCCGACGATGTTACCGAAGGCGTAGCTCATGGCGCATCCCACATCGAGCAGCAGCGGCTCCTCCGTAGGGCACGATGCGATGAAAGCGGCAATGTCGAAGTCGTCGAGGGAGCACTCGCGGTCGTACTGCGACCACTCCATAAGCTGCCGCCGCCTCTTGCGGTTGGCATAATAGCTGCGCCAGAAAGCCACCTCGTAGGGCACCCCCGTGAGCCAACGGCGCGCCACGGCCATCCGTCGTTGTGAATGTATATCCTTGTCGCTCATCGGTTCAACGGTTCTGTACGGGTTATCGAATCATAAAGGAGCCGGCGTGTCACGATGCGACGCGGCGGACATACGTATGACGGCGAGAAAATATCGCGCCGCGCGTTGTAGTAACGCGAACGTACGCCGGCAAGTCCGAGCACCGCCTGCCCCACATTGTCAAGCATCCCCGGATGGTCGGCGGCATACCGTATCGCCTCCCATCGCTCCGGACGAAGGGACAGGTAGCGATCGTTGGCGATGACGAAGAAAGGGATGTCGAACTGACGCCGCAGCCAGCCGGCAAGGTCGCCCGAGGGTTCGTTGCGCACGGCGCAGTCCGAGGCGTCGTACATCTCCTCGCCGTGGTCCGAGAAGTAGAGGAATATGGTGGGGGTGGCGGCGTAGCGGTCGATGATGCGCCCCACCACGTAGTCATTATAGCGCGTGGCATTGTCGTATTCGGCGATTAGCTGCCTCTTTTCCGGGGTAAGCCAGGGCCGCTCGAAGGGGATGGAATCGGCGGTGAAATAATCCCATCCGGCATCGGCCGGGTAGCGGTCGGCCGGGTGGAAATGCTGCCCGTAAAGGTGGTAGATGTCCATCCTCCCCACTTTATTATCTGCCGGGGCGATACTGTCGACCATGTCGAGGAAATCGCCGTCGTAGGCAAACACGGTATCGTTGGCCAGGGAATAGCAGTTCTCGGTCAGTACGCGGTTGCGCATCAGGGCTGAAAGCTGCACGTCCACAAGATATTTGGGCGTAGTCACCTGATTGTCGAATAGTCTCACCTGCCACCCTCCGCGACTGGCCACGAGGGGAAAGAAAGGTGACGACGACCATCTCTCGTCATCGCCTAAAGAATTGAGGTTAAGGAAATTGCGCACTGCCGAGGAGGTGAGGTTGGCCGGCGATATATAGTCGGTCATCGCCACCAGACGCCCCGAATCGGCCTCGGCACTCATGCGCGGGGTCGACCGCAGCGGGTAGCCGTAGAGCGGCGAATGGTGCCTGATGAACGATTCGCCGATAATCACCACGATATTCACCGAGTCGGCCTCGGCCGAGTGCGGCACCGTCTCGGCCAGCACTTCGCGCTGGGTCTCCTCCCACAAAGGTATTTCGGATGTGTTGATTTTCACCCCATGGAAAGCAAAAAGAGTGGAGGTCACTCCGTCGCTTACGCTCGATACCTCCATGTTGAACAGTCCCGGCACAATCCGGTTTTGTTTGGTCGACCAGTCCTCGAACCGCTGTATGTCAGCCGTCATGAAATGGCTGTAAAGATAGGAAATATGAGTCAGCCCGACAATCCACATCAGCGCGGCCACCACCCAGACGCATACCCTCGCCGGGCGCCGATGCATAAACCATAGGCGGATAGCATCGTTGTAACGTATTCCGGTCCAGAGCAACACACCGAAAACGGCAAGTTGCGCCAGGGGAAGCAGCAGCGCCTTCGCGCTGAGCGACGCGTTCAGGAAGCTCCCGGCCTCGCGTGTGTCGGTCTCGATGACCACCAGCAGTATTTCCGGCGACATCGGGCGCCCGGCGAAGAACAGCGACTGGCACCACAGCCATGTCCACAGGGCCACGACGCTACCGAGCGCCACCGCCACCCACCGGCGCCCGGCCCACACGGTGATATAGACCAACAGCCACGCATATATGAACCCCTGGCAGAGTGCCAGGAGGCTCAGCTTTTTCATCTCGTGGGGGAGAGCGATCTCCATGGTCAGCGGCACGGCGGCAAGGATCACCGTCATGGCTGCCACCAACCCCGGCCATTCGCGGACCGGGGCGGCGAGAACACGGGCTATCTTACTGATTATATTCTTCATAGTCAACTTTTACAGTATTTTCCGGTAGCTCCACGGCACCGAAATACACATAGCGGCGCCCGTCACCGGCAGTAAAGGGGATGACCTCGCACCCCAACAGTACCGTAGAGCCGTCGGCCAACGTGGCCACAAGCTGCGGAATCCAGAACTCGCGTCCCTCCACCGCTTCCGGCTCGCGGCTCCCTATCAGATACCCGCCGTAACGCATCGCGCCGGCCTCCCCCGGCAACGGCTCCGCCACGGGCCGGAAGCCCTCCATTCCGGCAGGCACCACTGCCCACGGACGCCCGTCGGGGCGCGGAAACCGCAAGTTGTAACAGCGGTGCTGGAACGTACTCTGCCACATCCCCCCGGTGGGGATGCGCAGCAGCCACAGCGGAATATTCTTCTTTGTAAGGATCGGCGAGAAAACAGTGCCGTAAGGCGAAGCTACGAGAGCCGCACGCAGCCGCGTCTCCTCGTCGTAAAACTTTTTCTGCCACACTATCACCCCCGTGGCCAGAACACATCCGGCCAGGAAGGCAACCCCTCCCGCAACCAGCCCCCTGCCCCCCTTGAACCATACGCACCTCGCGGCGATGACACCCAGTGCCACCGTAGAATAAACCTGCGTCCCCCAGCCGTAGCGCGGCGTAGCATAATCGAACAGAAAACAGATCAGTGCGCCACCTAATGCGTTCCCCAAAGCCATAACGAAAACCGGATCGAGGAAAATCTCCCCCAACATTGCGCGCCACACACGCCGCACACACATCGCACCGCACACGCCGGCAAGCACGATCAGGAGCGTGCTGTGTTTCAGCATTATCAAGCCGTTAAGTATCGGCGAGAATGCCGAATGTTCACGCCCGGCACGCGCTATGATACCCGGAGCCAGCGCCGATTCAGCGGTCCC
>URZG01000235.1 GCA_900552325.1 uncultured Porphyromonadaceae bacterium
AAGGCGTGGTGCGCAAATATTCAGGTATCGAAGAGGTGCCTGCCGACGGTATTCAGCTTGTAGCCGGTCATTACGTGGCCGAGGCATGGACAGGTGACTCCGTGGCAGCATCGTTCGACACCCGCTGGTTCAAGGGCCGGGAGGAGTTCGACATCACCAACAACTCCGTGACTCAGGTAGAGCTTGTCTGCATGATCGCCAACTCCGTGGTATCCCTCTCCTACGACGACGCCGTGGCCGAGGTGCTCACCGACTGCTCTTTCGAGATCGGTCACAACGGCGGCAAGCTGACTTTCGACGAATCGACCCCCGCCGACGCCAAAGGCTACTTCATGATGTCGTCCTACGACAAGGACCTCAACTACACTCTCACCGCCACCCGCACCGACGGCAAAGGCACCTACACCTGCTCGGGTGTTATCAAGGATGCCACCACCGAGTACCGCATCCGCGTGAAGCACGACGGCACTGTGGTGAACCCCATCGGTGGCGCGCTGATAACCATCGAGGTCGACGAGACCCCTCTTGAGGAGATCAACGACGTATATGAGCTCACCTCGGCTCCCGTCACCACCGGTATCGGCTTCGATATCACCAAACCTGTTGTTGGTTCGGAAGGAGCCGTGGAAGGCAAATCGCTGTGGGTAGCCGCTACCTCGGAAATGACTGATGTGGAGGTATCGTGCCCCGCGTTCGGCTCCATGTTCGGCCTTGACGGCAACGACTTCGAGATCTTCAATATCCATGAGTCCGAGAAGGTGCTCCTCAACAATGCCGGTGTTATATGGCAGATCTTCAACCATGAGGATACCGGCTTCCAGGAGGTGAAACTCGTGTTCTCCGACGCCGCCATGAGCCTTTTCCCCAAGGGCGACAACGTGGTGACCATTAAGGCCGTCGACAACTCCGGACGCAGCTCCGTGACGGAAATGACCGTCAAGGTCACCGACGCCATGGTCGAGGCCGTACAGGTCGACGCCAATGCACTGACCACCTACGCGAAATCCGCCGTATTCCCCGGCCGTGTGCTCAAGGACGGCGCGCAGCGTGTAGGTATCCGTTACGCCAAAGCCGGTTCGAATGACTGGACTGAAGTCGAGGCTCAGCCCGTTTCGCGTGCAGGATGGGGCGCTGGCGATGAGTTCTCCGTAACTGTAGATGGTCTCACTCCCGGCACCGCATACCAGTACAAGGCGTTCGCCGACGATGTGGAGAGCCCCAACAGCTGCACCCTCACCACCGAAGCAGCTCCCCAGCTTCCCAACGCCTCGTTCGAGGACTGGCAGGAAGGTATGCCCACCCTCATCTACGGCGCAGGCCAGGAGATGTTCTGGGATTCCGGCAACAAGGGCTCAAAAGCGGCCTCAACCAACCTCACCACTCCTTCTGAAGACTACAAGCACTCCGGCCGTTACAGCGCCAAACTTGAATCGAAGTTCGCATCTGTATTCGGTATGGGAGCCTTCGCCGCCGGTAACCTTTTCATAGGCGAGTTCTTAGGCACTGAGAACCTTTCCAAAGGTATTCTCGGCTGGGGACGCCCGTTCACCGCACGCCCAAAAGCTCTGCGCGGGTATATCAAATATACTCCCAAGACAGTGGAATATGCCGGTGGTGGAGTAAATATAGGTGATATGGATCGTGGTATCATCTACATGGCGCTCGTTGACGGTTCCACCCAGACATATGGCAAATATTCTGGCTGGCCTCAGATTGTAGCCACGAAAGATATCGCCAACCACAGCTTCAACAAGAATGGCGCCAACGTGATAGCCTACGGCGAGAGGATCTTCACCGAGGCCACTCCCGGCTCCGACATGATTGCTTTCGAGATCCCCCTCGATTACAAGCGCACGGATGTGCGTCCGTCGAACATCATCCTCACCATCTCGGCATCGCAGTTCGGCGACTACTACGCCGGCGGCTTCTCGGTGATGTACATCGACGACCTCGAACTGGTTTACTGATAACACTTCCCTAACCCCCATAAAACGCCCCCGGCGGTAGCTTGAAGCTCACCGCCGGGGGTATTTTATTATCTAAAAGATGAGAAAATCAGAAGGCGCAACCGATGCGGATGGAAGCGTAATGGAGGTCAGGGAT
This sequence comes from uncultured Porphyromonadaceae bacterium, assembly GCA_900552325.1. Classification (GTDB taxonomy): domain Bacteria; phylum Bacteroidota; class Bacteroidia; order Bacteroidales; family Muribaculaceae; genus UBA7173. The sequence continues at coordinate 2,104 of URZG01000235.1, forward strand.
GGGACGTGGTTCATTGACCGGGAGCGGCTCAGCTACGGCGTCGGCACCTTCGGGAGGTGCAACCGCCGAAACCTTCGGCCGGAGATTACGCACCGGCATGAACGTATAGCCGATAATGAGATGCGAGGAGAAGCGGCGCCCCGAAGCGAGAGTTATGCCGAGCCCGACAGACGCATAGAGATCGGTCTGACTCTTGAACTCGTAGAAATTGTTAAAGGCCGCGCCAAGACGCAAGTCCATGAAGCACAGACGCGGCATGGCGCTGAAACTTGTGCGCAGCATGGCATACACCGGATATGAACGCGATGAATTGTTCATCATCGTGTTGATACCCGCGCCAATACCGGCAAAACGCACGGCCCTGGATTTGTAGCCCAGATATGCATGAAGGTCCACAAAGGTCATATCGGAGGTGGTCATGTCGATACCGGTACCGAGATCTGCACCCCATGTGAAATGGCTTGAACCGAGACTGGTTCTTTTACCGCCGAAAAGGGACGGCGGCTGCGACAGCTCGGTTTCGCGCACTTCCGCGCCGCTTATGGTGTCGGCGGGGAAAGCTCCGGTTTCGATGTCGGCGCCCCGGGCGCCCAGCACCAGGACCGCGGCAGGTATTATTGCAAGGAAACGCTTCATGACTTTCACGATTGTTTGTTGAGAGTCAGGCGCAGACACGCCCAGTTGTCACCCTTTACGGTATGACCTTCGTATTCCAGCCCGAGAGGACGCGCCACCTCCATGATGACCGGAATATCAGCCTCATAGAATCCGCTCATCAGCAGCGTGGCGCCGGGCCTCATCGCTGCGGCATAGCTGTGGAGGTCGGCCGTGATGATATTGCGGTTGATATTGGCGATGAAGATGTCGGCCTGAGGCACGTCGGGGAGAAGCGAGGCGTCGCCAAGCCGCACGTCGATCTCCGGATGGCCGTTGGATACCACGTTCTCGCGCGCGTTGATTTCAGCGGCGGGATCTATCTCTATGGCCGTCACGGGCGAGGCACCACGCATGGCGGCAAGAATGGCGAGTATTCCGGTGCCGGTACCCATGTCGGTGACAGCTTTCCCCGTGAGATCCTCCTCGAGGAGACGCCCGATGATAAGGGATGTGGTGGCATGGTGGCCGGTGCCGAAAGCCATCTTGGGGTCAATGGCGATATCGTATTCGCAGGCGGGATACCCGGTGTGGAACGACGAATGTATCACGCAGCGGTCAGCCACCACGATAGGCTGGAAATAGTTTTTCTCCCATTCATGATTCCAGTCGCGCCCCTCTATAAACTCGGAGGAGGCATTGATGCGCACATCAGGGAGCGGGAAGGTATCGATGGCCTCCCTCACGGCCTCCGGGGAGTAAAGTTCGTTACGGATATATGCCGTCAGCCCCGAATCGTCCGGCACAAAACTCTCATAGCCGGCATCGGCGAGGATGGCGGCCATGATATCGGTAGCGGTGTCGGAGCAGGGAGTGATGTCGAGTCGCAGAGAAGTATAGTCGTTCATTAA
>URZG01000236.1 GCA_900552325.1 uncultured Porphyromonadaceae bacterium
GAGTCCATTTTCGTCGCTGGCCAGTTTTTTATACGGCATATTCGGTGAGATAACCGGTTTCAGCTGGCTCGCGTTCAGGTACCTGGCCCTGACGCTGGCCAACCTGTCAATATTCGTGGCCGGGATTTACCTTTACAGCAGCAGCGGAAAACCTCTTTGGAGCGGCGCCGTGACGGCAGTAGCGCTTCTTTTATCCGGGCTCAGCCGGATGTTGTATAATCTTTTCGGCTGGGACTGCATATCAACGCTCCTGATCGTGCTGACCCTGATGCCTACGCTGGCATATATAAGGAAGTCTTCTCCTGCCACAGCCGTTGCTGTGGCAGGAGCGCTGACAGCGCTCGCCATCCTGGCCAGACTTCCGAACGCCGCGGTCATCGTGGCGGTGTCGGTCATAATAATATTCGGTGCGCCAGCCACGCCTCAACGCGGACGGTTGAGGGCGGCTATGCCATTCCTTGCCACATATATATCAGCGGTTCTTATAGTCAGTGCCGCTGTAGTCACACTTCTTTTCGGATCACCGGCAGCCTTCGTCGACAGCGTGGCTCACAATATCCTTACGCAACATTCACTGAAAAGCCTGCTCGTCCTATATGCCGTTGACGGCAGCCGGGTGGTAATGATTATCGCCACCATGTGGGTGGTAATCCGCACCACCGACCGTATGGCCGACGCACACCTTCCTTGGCCGATAAAGGCCGCTATATTTATCGTTATCGGTCTGATACTGTTCATTCTCCTGCATTTCCACAGTTCTTTCGTATCTACTTCCTACTACGCGGAAGGGCTCCTGATTGCCGTCACGGTCCGGGCGGTATATCCCTCCGGGCACTCCGCCAACTACCGCGCAAGAGCGCTGACGGCGGTGGCCGTGGTGATGTTCGGCTTCGCTGCGGCAGCCGGGAGCAATATCGGGGTACGGAAATTCCTCAGCTGGCCTTTGCTGCCGATCTCGGTGGCGTTACTCATGCAGACATGCACCCTGCGCAGAATAGCTCTCTACGGAGCCATAACGTTATTGCCCCTTCTGGCCCAGGCCGGAGTAGAATGTCAGAGAGAGAGTTTCCTTGATGCCGGCCCCGACAAGGCCACCGTACGCATAGAGAGCGGTGCTGCAAAAGGGCTTTACACAACTTCCTGGAATGAAGCGCGCCTGAACGAGATAACGGGCGCCCGCGAGTCGTTGCCACCCGGCACACGGACGGTGGTGCTGGGCGAGAATCCCTGGCGGTTCCTGTACGAATATTTTTTTGCAGGCCGTTCCACATTCGCCCCGCACGAGTGGAGGAATACATCGCTCCTCGACTCGGACAGCTACATGAAATGGGTGCGCACCCTTATGGAGAACAGAGGCGACTCTACGCTGGCGCTGGTATGCCTCCACCGCGAGGACGATATACCATCAAGAATGGAGGTAATGCTTGATAATAGTAATGCGGAGCGCCTCCGGTACGACAGTTTCACATTATACGTTTATCCGCCACTGCCCCGATGAACGCCATGCAGAGTTACATACGTGAAATACCCGCGCTGAAATATCTGCTGTGCCTGGGAGTGGTGGTTATCCACCTCTTCCTGCCGGTTGATACCGACACATTGGCACCATCGGCACGCATCACCCTCAAGATATGGAATGTATTACGATGCAGCTTCGCCTCGCCGTGTCTGTGGACCTTTTTCGTCATTTCCGGCATGTTATATTTCCGCGACGGAGGGGTCCTGGATCGCGAGACTTATCTCCGTAAAACGAAGTCGCGGGTGCGCTCGCTGCTTGTGCCATACCTGCTGTGGAACGCTGCCGGGTGCCTCATATTTCTCATAAAAGTATACGGATTCGGCTATCCCGGATTCGGCATCGTGGAGGATGGCCGGATAGACATTCCGAGATTGCTGCGGGGATTCTGGTGCGTAGGGAATGAATATCCGTTCGACAGCTCGCTGTGGTTCATCCGCGATCTGTTTGTTATCAGCCTGTTGTCTCCCGCCATACGGCTGATGGCACGTTATCCGGCGCTGATAGTCGCCGGTGCGGTGTCTATGAGCTTTTTTCTCCCGGGAAGCTACAACCGCTATGCATTCATCTATTTCGCGTTCGGAGCGTGGATGGCTTTGCATCCGGGTATTTTCCGGGGCAGCTCAGCCAACCGTACACTTACCGCAGCACTCACCGTATGGAGTCTGCTCACACTGTGGCGTATATTATGCCCTCCGGCTGATCAACGGCTTTTCTATCTCCACGAAATAATCTGTTCGTGCGCGTTCGCGGTAATCGTAATCAATCTTTTCCAACGTATCCCCTACTCCATCCTTTCACGCTGGAATCCCCTCTATCCGTCGGCCTTTTTCGTATTCGCCCTGCACTGCTTCTATACAGGAGCCATAAAGAAGATATTGATCACTCTCTTAGGCCTTGATTCGGGATGGGGCGTGGCCGGCGTGGTGGTGCTTTCTTTCATAACCGTCATGGCCATAACCACCGTCATCTATTTCATCTGCCGTAAACTGTGGCCGCGCGTCGCCGCCATCCTTTCCGGAGGCCGGGGCTGACTTTGCAGCCCGCGCATCATGTTAACACAATCTAACAGTTTTGAAAAGGGGTAAAAAGTTAAGTTTTTTGTAATTTTGCATATCTGTATGGCTTCTTTTCATCAAACCAAGCTATTACCCCCTGACTATGAAAAAATCATTATCCTTTTCATCCTCCTGTTTTCACTTTCCAATATCACCGTCTCGGCCCAACTGTGGAACCGAGGGGCCAAAAACGATATAATATTGCTTCGCGACGGCACCTCGATACAGGCCAAAGTGCAGCAGATATCCGGAAAATCCGTAAAATTCAAGAATGAAAGTTCGGGAGTAAAACTTGATGAACTTCCGGTCACCGACATCTACATGATCAAATATGCCAAGAGAGGCAATGTTTTCTTCACCAAAGAGGGGAACCGCAAGACCGGGGAGGAGCATGAAATCGACTCCAGGGCGACGGTGATATACACTACCGACTACCGTGAGATCCCCGCATACGACCTGGAATTCGACGTGGATAAAATAATCTACCGCTCACAGAAAGCCGACAAGAAAAATCCGCAGCCGATACGCCATGTGATGGGTCTCTTCCAGGTTTTCATGATCATATATCCCGACGGCACTTCCGAGATCGTGACCGAGCTTGACAAAGTGCCATCATACGCCACCCAACCGACCGAGCCGCAGGAAGAACAGCCGCAGTCTGTTCCCGGCACCACATCCACTACGGCATACACTTCCTCACAATCGTATGCCACCTCACAGACCGCAAACAGCCATCCCGCGGTGACCGGCGCCGAAGAGGAACACACCGTCTTCAACATGACCGCCAGCCTTAACTGGGCGTACTGCGTGACCGGGTCGGGAGGCGATTTCAAGAGCAGAAGCTGCTATGGCGTGACAATCGAGGGCGCATCGAAAATCACCGATTCATTAGGCGCCGGACTCTTCTTCAGCGGATATGCCAACTATGGACTTATGGACAGTTCCTCGGCCGGAGTGCAGTTCGCGCTCGGTCCCACCGGAGTGCTGTCGCTCAACTCCTCTCACACCGTCGGCTTCCATCTCCCCCT
>URZG01000237.1 GCA_900552325.1 uncultured Porphyromonadaceae bacterium
TCAGCTCCATCGCCGCAACTAACAAGGGCAGCCAGAAACTCCGGCAACAACCTGTCGTCGGCATCCACAAATGTAATCCAACGCCCTGTGGCATGTTCGATCCCGGTGTTGCGTGTGGCGCTGACGCCGGAGTGAGGACACCTGACAACCTTTACCCTGGGATCTTTTCTCGCGAACATGCGGCATATCTCCAGAGTGTTGTCTTCCGAGCCGTCATCACAAAGAATCAACTCGAAATCACCGAAAGATTGCCCTAACGCAGATTCGACCAACATGGAGAAATCCGTTCGGGCACCGCAGTTATATACAGGTACTATAATCGATACTTGCGGAAAATTCATTGCTCCGGTTAATTTTCTATCAAGGGATGAACTGAGTCTTCCAACGTTCGATATCCTCAAGGGGCATGCGGATTTCCGTATTGAAAGTCGATTGTATCAACCGCTCCATAGAATCAGCCACTTCCGAGCGTTCAATACATACGAGATTATTGGATTTGTTTATCTCACGTGCACGTTCGTCTATCACTATTATTATCGACCGTTTCCGATGTCGCATGGCGTATATTCCGGCATGAAGCCTCGTGCCTACATAATCTATATCCTCCTGCGACAGCAGCCTGTCATACTCTTCCTTGGAAGGTTTTATAACCTCTATATCAGACGTACCCTTAAGCTGCGCGAGATACGCAAGGTCATCACTATCCTGAACCCAGAACAGAACCTTATCATAATTCCTTTTAAGAATGTCGACAAGGGCCTGGTCCTGCACTGGATCCGGGGAGTAAGAGGTAAGTGTGAATACCACCCTCGATGCCTTGAACGAAGGGATAGTACGGCAAAATTCCGGCGTCAGGCGCCACATGGTCGCACATCCGGTATTTATTGCTTTAAGCCCCAGACTCTCAACGAACTCTTTAGACCGTTCGTCACGTACACTGTGGATCAATTCATGATTCAAGACACGTCGGTAAAGTCTGCGGGTATAAAAATTCGTTTTATCACCGGCTCCGGCTCCTACACCGACAAGAATACTGCCACTGAACGGTTTACAGTTGAACAGGTTCATATTCCACTGGGGATAATGGGTCAGCATATTCTTTACCAGCAGATTGGAGCCTCCAACAAATTTATACCGGCATTGAGAATAAGTGCATAATGCCTGAGAGTTCCGGAGCACCTGATACCAATGGAAGGATGATACGTGGGTGGGAAGCCTGTATATAAAGCTGTTGCCGATGATCGGCTCCAGTTCTTTTTCAACACACTCCATTATTATCTCGTCTCCAAGGTTGGAGGTTGCTATCGCCGGTGACAACAACAGTATTGAATCTGTTATTATTTCCATGTTATTTTATATGTCGGATAATCTGTTTAGCAAAACTTTGCAGGAAATCCCGCTCCACCGATTCTGTGTAGCCCGATACTTCATTGACAAATTTCCCTTTAACCGGAGTTTTCATGTCCGCTCCCCGTAGCATCCACTCATATTCAATATCTACATGCCCTATGTCAATAATCTGTATATTTTCAGAGGACATTTCGCCAGCAATAACAGTGGCGGTTGGCCCCAGGGCGAGCAGAACCAACGTATCATTTTTCGCATGAAGTCGTATGGCATCTTTTATCTCATCTACTTTTGAAAAGGCATCAGTCGATGGAGCCAGAATTCGTTCTATAGAGTCAGCTTCCTCGAAAAGGTCATTACCGACACCAAGACGGCTCTGTTCCCCCTCAACAATAAGTAAACGTCTGTCTTTCCATATCTTTTTCAAATCTCGTACGTATCCCCCGCACCTGTCATGATTTTTGTAGTCTGCATAAAACCGTGTAAAATACGCATCTGTATAGACATTCTTCGGATCGGTATAATCACAAACCCAATCAATATAGTTCAGACTCTGATCCCTCCAGAATCTTCGCGCATCTTTTTTCAATTCCCGCAGATAATGACCGAACATAGGCCCGGGCAAACCGACAGAGAGATTGGATTCTTTCATTTGTAGGACTTCAAACAGCCGCCGCCCCAGATCTTCGTTATAATTCTGAAATCCAAGGTTCCCACCTTTTCCACCATCTGTGAGATAGGCAGTGATCAGACGGAACTCACCGCACCCGAATCGGCTCACAGAACACCTATTTTGTATAATGTAGTCAATCGTCTGTGACGGAGTCATAATCCGTCTGGATCTTCTCCGGTAACATTTTGAAAGATACTTACACCAATAGATCAATGTAATACCTATCCTTTTTGCTATTTTCATAGAATCATTATTTTGCTTATACGGAGATACTCTTTTTATCCCTATTCTTTCTTATGAATTTTATAAATATTCCTTCAGCTTCGGTATAGGCGTAGAGTTTGAACCAGTGGCAGCCGAAGAGGTAGGTGCCCAGGCAGAGGGGCACTGCGGCGCAGAGCGCCCAGAAGGGGTGGCTGACGAAATGACTGACAAGGAGACCTTCGGCGAGAACCACCATCGACAGGGCGAGATATGGCCAATAACTCCTGATCTGGTCGATGAAGCCGTAATTGAGGAGCTTCTTCGTGTAATAGGTATTGAGGTAAAGCGCTACCAGGCCGTAGACGGCGCGTCCCACGCAGATGGCCAGCACACTGTTCATAATGATGGCTATGCCGAGGATGGAGAATGCGATACTCTTCTTTACCACCTCGAGTTTCAGCACAAGGTCGGAGCGTCCCTTTACCTTTATAAGATTAAGGTTCGACACCACAACACCGTCCCACATATAGGCGAACGCGAGAATCTGCGTCATGGCGATAGCCCCCGACCATTTGTCGGTAAGGAGAAAGAGTATCAACGGTTTGGCGATGCCGCAGAGGAGCATCAGTATGGGGAAGGTAAAGAACGCCGACATCTGTATATACTTCTGATATATGCCGATAAGGCGCTCATCCTCGTCCTGGATACGGCTGAGCAAGGGGTAAGATACACGGCTGAGCACACTCGTGACATTACTGTTGAGCAAAGCGTTGAATCCTACGGCACGGTTATAGAAACCGAGGGCGGCGCTGTTGAATTTCTTACCTATCACCGCGCCGAAGATGTTGTCGTAGACGGCGGATATTATCGTTGCCGCGAACAGTTTAGAGCTGAACCCGAAAAGGCGCCGGAACGATTCCCGGGAAAATCCGTAGCGCGGATACCACCGTACGAAAAAGAATGTAGCCGCGCAATAAAGTGTGGCGCTCAGAACCGACTGCCACACAAGCGCCCATACACCGAAACCGGTAAAGGCGAGGATCACACCGCATATTCCCGATACTATCCCGGAGAAAAGGGAGATCTTGGTGGTTGTCTTGAAATCAAGATCAATCACAAGAATCGTGCGGCTCGTGGAGGCAAACGAGGAGATTATGAGAGTGAGACAATAGACGCGGACAATCTTTGTGAGCAACGGCTGGTTATAGAACTCTGCGATCCACGGGGCTGCAAAAAATAGGATGGCATAGACCGTCAGCGCCATGGTGGTGTTAATGAAAAACACCGTGGATATGTCGCGCTGCGTGCGGTTCTTGCACTGCACAAGGGCACTGGAGAAACCGCCGTCGATAACCAGCAACTTGCCGTTTGCCTTGA
>URZG01000238.1 GCA_900552325.1 uncultured Porphyromonadaceae bacterium
TTCATACCGTAATCGGATAATTGGACGCACATGGTTTTGGCTGTTAGGGGATAATATCGTAATTTTGTGGCTGCAATTATTGGAAATGACAACTTTTTATACCAGAATAAAACATGCGGCGGCGTTGGCTGCCTTCGCTGTCGCATTGGCGGGGTCGGCACAGGTGCAGACTCTTCCCACTATGGGTGTCGCAGGACGTGTACTCCGATATTATGACGTGCGTACCGGCGACAGTGTATATTCCGTAGCCCGGGATCTCGGTATTACCGCCGACCAGATTATCGCCAACAACCCTTCCGCAGCCGACGGGCTGACTCCCGGCATGCGGCTGTATTTCCCGGAGACGCTCAAAGGGGAGGCCGATGTCACTCCCGCTCCGGGTGCTCCGCAGCAGCCTTTGACGCATGTCGTAGAGAAAGGGGAGAGTGTCTACGGCATCTCCGCGAAATATAATATTCCAGTAGAGACTATAATACGCCTTAACCCGCAGGCCGACAGCGGGGTGAGCGCCGGTCAGGTGCTCCGCCTCACTGATGCTCCGCTTCAGGCGGCCGCTCCTGCCCCCGCACATTCAGAGTCGCCCGCGCCTGCAAAAAATGTGAATAAGCTGAAACCGCGTGCCGGATACGAGATATACACGATAGGTGCGGGAGATACCCTCTTCGCCATCGCCGACTCACGCGGTACAACCCTGGATGCGATACAGGTGGCGAATCCCGGCCTTGACATCACATCCTATTCCGAAGGCGACGAGATTTATGTGCCGCTTACCGGCGTGAAGAACGATCCCCCCTCCATAACCCTCGAGGAATTCGTTAACGGCAACCGTGCTGACAATGACTCCGTACCCGCTGCCGCGTCGCCGGCAGACTATTCCACCCTTCAGGAGATGAGCGTGGCCGTGGTGCTTCCGTTTATGGCCGGCGAGGAACACCCCTCGCGCGCGGCGAAACTCAACCAGGAATTTCTGCGCGGCCTCCTGATGGGGGCGAAAGAACTCAGCGAACGTGACGGCTCGAAAATCTACATCCGCGCGTTCGATACCAAAGGGGATGCCGACACCCTCCGGGTGCTCATGGAGCGCCCCCAGGTCAGCGGAGCTGATATCATAGTGGTACCCGACGCCGACGGTCAGATGGCTTTCATCGAGGATTCCGATACCCGCTCGGTGCTTCTCAACTACTTTTCAATCAAGGACGAGACCTATCGCGACCATTCCAACGTGGTGCAGGCGAACATACCGCACGACAAGATGTACGACCGTGCTATCGACGGCTTCATGCAGACTTTCCGCGAAGGCGATACCACCTATATGCCTGTATTCCTGTCGAGGGCCGGCGGTGCGACCGACAAATCGGAATTTACCGACCTTCTCAAGAAACGTCTTGACAGCGAGGGTGTGACCTACCGTACCCTGGAGTTCGAGGGCTCGCTCGGCGAGGATGATTTCACCGATCTCAATCCCGATATTCAGCCGATAGTGTATATCCCGGCTTCCGGCACGCGCCATGAATTCCAGAGATATGCTCCCGCGCTACAGAAACAGGTGAGTGAACTGGTGTCGGCTGATAACCTGGCATTGTGGGGGTATCCCGAATTCGTGACCTTCAAAGGGGAGAACCGCGAGGCGCTTCATGCCCTCCACACCACCATCTATTCGCGTTTCTACACCAACGACAACGATTATACCCTCCGCTCGCTGCGCAACCGCTATAAGGAACTTTACGGTCAGGAGATGACCGATGCCTTCCCTCTCCAGGGTGTACAGGGGTATGACGCCGCGGCATATATCATCGCTGCGCTCCGCGGGATGGCTCAGGGTGAGTCCTTGCCTAAGGATTTCGAGGGTGCGCAGAGCACTTTGCGCCTGGAACGTGCCGACGGTCTTTCAGCCACTCCGGGTCTCGTCAATACTTCCCTTTTCCTTATCCATTACCGCGACGGCAACGGGGTGGAGAAAACCCGTCTGTAACGTATGAGACTTGTACGCCATATCCTCTTCCTGACGTTGCTTCTGGTGATGTGCGCGGGCAATAGCGCCCGGGCGCAGCGCCACTACAAGCCGCATGTGCATGTGGGTGTGCACGGGGGGATGTCGATGGCCCGCACATCGTTTTATCCGTCGGTGAAGGAACAGATGCTCAACGGTTTCCAGGCCGGTGTCAGCTTCCGCTACGCCGAGGAGCGCCATGTGGGGCTTCTGGCCGAGCTCAACATCACCCAGCGCGGCTGGAAAGAGGACCTCAGCGAGACGTCGCTTGAATATCACCGGCGCCTGACATACATAGAGCTGCCGGTGATGACCCATATCTTTTTCGGTTCGAGAGTGGTGAAAGGCTTCATCAACCTCGGGCCGCAGATAGGCTATATGATCGGTGACGGCGTAACTGCCAATTTCAATTACGCCGACATCGCCAAGGTGCCCGAATGGCCTGACAACCACCGCACCGAGCAGCTGGATATGAAAATCACAAAACGCTTCGACTACGGTATCACCGCAGGCGCCGGCGTAGAGTTCGTTATCGCGCGCCGCAACTGCGTGTATCTCGAAGGCCGCTATTACTACGGCCTGGGCAACATCTTCCCCTCCTCTAAGAAAGATTACTTCTCCGCCTCGCGCGGCTCCTCCATCCTCGTAACCGCAGGCTATCGCTTCCGCATCAAATAACCCATAATTTTTCGCTACTTTGGAGGGGATAAAGCGGGGCATGTATTGAAATTTTTTGTAAGTTTGTGGGAGAGAATCATTACAGTAAATTTTGCTATTTTTCCATATATATGAAGATACGGAATCTGACGTTTATGGCGTTCGCGGGAGCAGTGACTCTCGCCGCCTTTTCCGCTTCGGCGGCGGAGACTCCCCTTTGGCTCAGGGATGTGAAAATCTCACCCAAGGGAGATGTCATTGCGTTTACCTACAAAGGTGACATCTGGACTGTGCCGGTGGCCGGCGGAGAGGCGCGTCGTCTCACCACGCTCCCCTCCTACGAGACCTCGCCTGTATGGAGTCCTGACGGCAGCGAGATCGCTTTCGCTTCCGACCGTCACGGCAATTTCGATATCTTCGTGATGGACGCCCGCGGTGGTGCCGCACGGCGGCTGACCTCCAATTCGGCCTCGGAGATTCCTGAAGGCTTCTCGCCCGACGGCAAAGAGGTGTATTTCTCGGCTGCCATCCAGGCACCTACGGCGTCGGCGATGTTCCCCTCCGGGCGTATGACGCAGCTCTATACCGTACCCGTTGCCGGAGGCGCCTCGCGTCAGGTTCTCGGTACCCCTGCCACAAATCTCGCATTTTCGCCCGATGGCGAGGTGATGCTTTATACCGACGTGAAGGGGTTCGAGGATGAATGGCGCAAACACCACACCTCTTCCGTGACCCGCGACGTATGGCGCTATGACCGCAAGACCGGCCGCCACACCAACCTCACTAACCGGCCCGGAGAGGACCGCAATCCGGTGTTCGACCCCGCTACCGGCGCGGTATATATCCTCTCGGAACGCGACGGCGGCACGTTCAACGTCTATACCTTCCCCCTCGACGCGCCCGACAAGGCCGAGCGGATCACCGACTTCACGGTACATCCCGT
>URZG01000239.1 GCA_900552325.1 uncultured Porphyromonadaceae bacterium
TCGTCTGATAAGACGAGGCGACTCTTTATGACTTTTGCTTTGGCTGAATAGTTACCACACCCTCTAATCAGCGGAGGTATTGACAAGACGGGCGAATATCTGCCCGACTTTCAGTGAGCCGCTTATGACAAGCGGAATCCGTGCGGCATCCGCTGCAATACTGACGTTCATCTGCGATGTACGGCCGGAGGCGGGGGAGGAGAAGGTCAGACCGATGGCATACGCCGGCACTTCCGTACCGCATGAATCGGCCATGATCTTACCTTTATAGTCAACTTTCAGAGTCTCGGCATCCGATCCATGGAGGATGTTCACCGTCACTTCTTCGCCGGGTGTCATCTGTTCATAGTCGAGCTGACGGATGTAATAGAACACGCCCAGCAGGTCGACTGTCACGCCCCCGCCGTAATGACTGATGCGCTCGCGCAGCACCTTGCCGTCGGGATAGCGGGTGACGATCTCACCGTCGGACGAATTTCCCTCGCCGGGATAGGTGATAGTCTGGATGGCGAACATGCCGTCGGCCTGCGATAGATGTTCGGTGTAGACAGACTTTACTTTGTCGGACATGAGGGTTCCGCGGATGGTGTCGCCGGCCGCATAATAATGCCCGAGCAGATTCACGGATTTCCCGGTAAGCGTGGCCTGAAAGGTCTGTGAGGCGGGGTCGGTAACGGTTTTCAGCTCGGCGATCCCGGCGTTGGCATCGATGAATCCCCATTTGAAGCGTACCTCGTAATGGAGTATTTCATCGGGTACGTTCCAGGCTCTCGTAGCTGCGGCGCCTAAGATGGCGACAAATACAAAAATAAATAGTAAACGTTTCATAAAGTGACTGTTCAAAGTTATCTGGATGCGTATGATGCCGGTCCTCGTGCGGTCATCCGCAGATCTGCGTTGAGAAGGGTCGGGTGAACTCGTCTGACGGCGATGTATAGATCAGGCGGCTTACAAGCGACGAGATATTTATCAGCGGCAACGGTGTGCTCTCGAGGGGTGTGCCTTTGGTGCGTTGCGCTATCATGCCGCGCAACGCCCCGATACCCACGCTCAGCATCATGGTCAGTACCGACGGCGGGAGGTCCATCATGCGGTCGCCGCTGAAGGCGTCGGCGAAATGGCGGTTGAAGTCATCGACCTCGAATTCCGTCTCCACGGCGAAATCGAGCAGCGGGCGTCGTACCATCTCCCTTACACGTGTGTAATAGGCAGTAAGAAGAAGTTTTATCGCACCTTTTTCAGGCAGCAGATCCACTTTCGCTTTAAGCCCGACCTTGATCTGCGATCCGGCGGAAGCCAGCCGCAGCATCTCCCAGCGATATAGGTGGGTGAGCTGTGTCACCTCCCGCACCTTCGTCAGCCGTATGTCAATCTGTAAGTCTTTCACACCAATTAAACAATCATGGGTTGTGTAAAGTTTGTACACATATCCGATGCCGCCCCGTATTCCATCTTCCGGGCAGGGAGAAAATAAAAACTCGGCCTGCATCACTGCAGGCCGAGCCGCTTATATAACTGATTATCAAAGAAAATTAACGGAGTCTTGTTTTCATCGCTTTACAAAGCGGAGGGTTGAGGCGCCTGTAGCGTCGCTGACGCGGGCCACATATACACCGGGCACGAGCGTGGCCACGGATACTGCGGAGGAGCTTTCGCCGAGGGTGGCGCTCATCACGCATGCGCCGGCAGGGGTGAATACCTCCAGAACGGCCTCGGAGTGTGCGCCGTTGACTGCCAGAACGTCAGTAGCAGGCATCGTCAGGTAGAGATAGCCGCCTCGGGTCATATCCAGACCTTCCGTTTTGTCAGAGGCTCCGAGCTGGTCGAGGCAGAAGAGGCGCTGCATCTGCGGGTCGCGCGAAGTGTAGCAGCCGAAACGTAGGCTCTTCACGGCGCCGAGAGATCTCAGGCTGACGTAGCGCCAGTCGGTGACTGTCTCTTTCTTGCCGTAACGGAAGTCGGCAAGAGGAGCTACTACACGTCCGGTGATGTCGCCGTCGGCGTCAAGTCCGGTTATCTCCACTTCGAGGAAGTCGCCGTCGGCGAAAGGTTCGTTGGTGGTGTCGCCGTTGACGATGGTATAGAGGGTCATGGCCGAGTTTGTGAGGTAAACGCCGGGCACTTCCTCGCCGTCGGTGGTGTTGGTGAGTGTCACGGTGTTTTCGTTGCCGTAACCGTAGAGATTGGCCACGCCGTAAGCTGCGGTCTCTTCGGCACCGGCACCGGCGGCGTTACGCATCATGTGAGTCATGCCGGAGTAGATCGGCGAGCTCTCGTTGGCGAATCCGAAGCCACCCCATGCGCTGTGCGAGCGGTCGTCGGTATTGCCGAACTCGAACGATCCGGAGAAGAAGCTGTCCTTGCCGTCGGCAGGAACGATCTCGCGGTCCCAGCGCCAGGATGATTCGCGGGTGAGGTAATTGTCGTCGAAAGTGGCGATGGCAAGGGGGGTGCCGCTGACACGCACTTTCACTTTGGCCCTGGCTGTCTGGTTGTCGGCCGAGGTGACTTTCACTGTGTATACGGTGGATACCTCGGGAGTTACGGCGATAGTGGCGTCGCTGCCTGCGGGTTCCATCATCTGGTCGAACCATTCGTAGGTATAGGGAGCGTCGTCATCGCCGCCGGTAACATCCACGGAGAGTGTGGCAGTCGAGCCGGCCTCGATATCGGTGTAACCTTCGGGGGCGGTGACGGTGAGAACGGAATAGTCGCGGAGTGTGGATACTTCGTCGGAAGCCACTACCGGCGAGTTGCCGCCGAGTACGGTATTCATCAGGAAGTATGTGCGATAAGCCGTATTCTCGTTGAGGTTGGGGAAGGTCACGAGCACTTCCGTGTCGGCCGCCACCTCACGGTATTCCTGCCCGAGCATGATATCGGCGGAAGGTGCGGCTTCGCCGGCGAGGCGTACCATGGAATAGAGGTCGCCCGGAACGTTCCACTTGACGGCCACGGTGACTGAGCTTACTGTAGCACCCATCACTTTGGGATAACCTTCGGCCATCACGGGAGCATCGGTCGACATCGGACGGTACTGATAGGCGCCGCGGGTTGTTGTCTCGGGGCGTTCACGCCCTTCGATATCGGTCAGGGCGTTCCCGTTGCGGGCCACCCGGATTTCCTCGCAGTCCTCCATCGGGCGCAGGTTGGTGGCGCTGGGGAAATCTACCTTATGGAACGTCGAGGTGGCGTCGGAAGCCTTCGAGGCGTAGTCGTCCATCGTATATTCGTTCTCATAGATGAGCGACGAGCCGTAATAACAGTTGTTGTTCCAGTTGATTTTCTCAAGAGTCCTGTCGATGTATTCGGGATAGGTCAGATGGAGGGCGGCATTGCCGGTGAGGTTCTGGATTATATTGGCCGAGAATTCGATATCCGATATTTCGGTGGGATTGCCGATTATGCCTACGGGATGGCCGCCGGTGCCGTTGATGACCACGGTGTTGTGGAGGAACGTCACGTTGTGGGCCGGTGCCTGGATGTCGATGCCGTGATGGAAATCCTCGGAGGCTTCGGGGAGGGAGATCACGTTGTTGACG
Source organism: uncultured Porphyromonadaceae bacterium (assembly GCA_900552325.1). GTDB lineage: Bacteria > Bacteroidota > Bacteroidia > Bacteroidales > Muribaculaceae > UBA7173. The sequence continues at coordinate 3,543 of URZG01000239.1, forward strand.
ATCATGCCGCCGTTCACGGCGCTGCCGCCACCCTCCTTGCGGATG
>URZG01000240.1 GCA_900552325.1 uncultured Porphyromonadaceae bacterium
AAGTTCCTGGAACTTGGCGGCATCCTCGGGAGCCCACCAGTTGACCATGTTGCCTTCGGCGTCGAACTGCGAGCCCTGATCGTCGAATCCGTGGCTCATCTCGTGGCCGATGACAACACCGATACCGCCGTAGTTCTCGGCGTCGGTAGCCTCGGGATCAAAGAAGGGGTTCTGCAGGATGGCGGCGGGGAACACGATCTCGTTGGCCATCGGGTTATAGTAGGCGTTCACAGTCTGTGGAGTCATGCCCCATTCTGTCTTGTCGACAGGCTTGCCCCACTTGGAGAGAATCTCTTTCTGATGCCACATCTGTGCGTTGTGCACATTGTCGTAGAAGGAGTTCGCGGGGTCGATCTCCATAGTGGTGTAATCCTTCCACTTGTCGGGGTAGCCGATCTTCACGGTGAAGCTGTTGAGCTTCTTGATGGCCTTGAGCTTGGTCTCGTCGCTCATCCAGGTGAGGTTGATGATGTGTTTACCGAGGGCTACCTGGAGGTTGCCTACGAGTTCGAGCATCTTCTGCTTGGAGGATTCGGGGAAATATTTCTCGACGTAGAGCTGACCGATAGCCTCACCCATCAGACCGTCGGGCACGCCGAGAGCGCGCTTCCAGCGGGGACGCTGCTGCTGCACGCCCGAAACCACTTTGGAATATTCAAAAGAGGTGTCGGTGAACTTGTCGGAAAGGTAGGGAGCTGCCTGAGCCACATATTTCCAGAGATAGAAGTCCTTGAGTTCGCGGTCGGTAAGGGTTGAAATGAGGTTGTCGCCCTGCTTTACGGTGTTGATCTCGGTTACGATCACCTGCTCGGGAGTGGCTATATCCATAGTCTCCACGAAGTAGCGGTCCCAGTTGATGTGGGGGTACATCTCCTTGAGTTCGGTGATTGTGCGCGGATTGTACATTGCGGGGATGTTGCGGCTCTCCTCGCGGGTCCATGTCGAATCGGCGAGAGCGGTCTCGATCTTGAGCACGTTCTTCATGATGCGAGTGGCGTCCTTTTTGGAGTAGCCGGCGTTCTGCATCTGCCCTACGATGAGTTTCTTGTAAGCTTCGCGTATGCGCTTGTTGTCCTTGTCGTTGAGCAGGTAGTAGTCGCGGTCGCCCATGCCGAGTCCTGCGCCCGACACATACATGGCATATTCCTTGGAGTTTGCCATATCCTCCATCGGGCCTGCGCCGAAGAAAGGCGAGGAATAATTGCGGTGTATCCACAGCAGCAGGTCCTCCATCCCTTCGTGGGGCGTCTCCTCGATTTTCTTGAGATCGGCGAGGATAGGCTTGGCGCCCTCGGCGTTGCGGCGCACGGAGTCCATGCCCTGCGAGTAGAGGGTCCAGATCTTGAAGGCGTTGGAGCCTTTTTCGGGATTGGTGGCGCCGAGATTCAGCACGATATCCTGCACGTTCTTCTCAGCGGAGTCGTTGAGAATGTTGAACACCCCGTAACGGGCATATTCGGGGGTAAGGGGATGAGCCTTCATCCAGCCATTGTTGACATGACGGTAGAAATCCTCGCCGGCAGGGATTGTGGAATCAATGTAGGCGGGATTCACGCTTTTAAGATGCTCTCCTGCAATGGCATAACTGCCGACAGACGCCATCATGGCGGCCGAGAGCACAACTTTCAGCATTTTCATATTGATCAATTTAAATGTGATGTTCTATTACAAAGTTAGATATTTCTGAGGGATGGAAAGGCATAAATCTTGCGTTTAACTAAATTTAACGTAATTTAGCGCAATATTTCTTTATTTCTATAATTACATTTACTTATCTTTGCAAAAGTTGAGCAAAAAGGCCTTAACTATGGATATAAGAAATCCGCACAGGGTATAAGCCGACACTTTGCCATGAATCCGACTTAAATAACGGTAGAGACTGTAACAATTCATTATCATTTTTCCAGATGAAGATTTCCAGAATTATTGTCGGGGTGACGGCTGTGGCCGCATGCTCCATGTATGCGCCGGAGAGGGCGCACGCCGTGCCGGCGTTTCCGGCACAGGCATCGGTGACGCAACCCGACGGATCGGTAATAGAATTGCGCCTTCTCGGCGATGAATTCGCCCATGTTACCGTCAACGCCGCGGGCGAAGTTATGGAGCAGGATGCCGACGGTGTATGGCGCACCGCCGCAGGCACAGCTGCGGCCAGGCTCCGCAAAGGGGCTGCGCGCCGGGCCATGCGCGCCCGTCGGGCCGAAGGAATCACCTCATTCCCCCGCTCGGGCGAAGTGCGGTCGCTGATTATCCTGGTGGATTTCCCGGATGTGCCCTTCGTGACACCCGACGTACAGCGTGAATTCTCGGAAATGCTGAATCTCAAGGGATTCGACCGGCGCGAACATATAGGTTCGGCCGCCGACTATTTCCGCGCGCAGTCGATGGGGCAGTTCTCGCCTCAGTTCGATGTCTACGGCCCGGTACGCGCCGACAGGGTATCCACCTACTATGGCGAGAACGACGCCAACGGCGACGATATGCGTGCCCATGAGCTGGCGATAGAGATCTGCCGCAAACTCGACGGCGAGATAAATTTCGCCGACTATGACCTTGACGGCGACGGGATGATCGACAACGTTTATTTCTTCTACGCCGGATACGGCGAGAACTTCGCCGGAAACAAAGCCGCATGGATATGGCCACACGCCAACCATATAGAGACCCTCGGCGTTCCTGCCTCGGAGCGCACTTTCGACGGCAAGGTGCTCAATAGCTACGGCTGCTGCGCCGAACTCTACGGCTCCACCGGCACCGATGTGGCGGCAATCGGCACTTTCTGCCATGAATTCGGCCATATACTCGGCCTGCCCGACACATACGATGTGAACTACTCGACCGACGGCTCGGGCAACCATCCCGACCAATGGGATATAATGGCCTCAGGCTCATATCTCCCCGCCACCCGTAACTGCGGCGCCGTGCCCGCAGGATATACCGCGCTCGAACGGTGGCTCCTCGGTTGGGCCGACCCTGTTGAAATCAGCAAGCCACAGCGCGTGGAACTGCCCGCCTTGCATCAGACCGGCTCATCCGTGCGCATCTCCACCGAACATCCCGACGAATTTTTCCTTCTGGAGAACCGCCAGAACACCCGCGGGGGCTACGACCGCTACATCCCATCGCACGGACTGCTCGTATGGCATGTGGACCGCCGCCCCGACGCCACCATATCCGTGACTATCGGCGACAACACCCAAACCATCAGCTGCGCAGACGCATGGAATCTGGAATACAACGCCATCAACATGAACGCCGCCCACCAGTGCCTCGAGATCGAGAAAGCCTCGGGCAACGACGGCTCCAAATCATCGCTTGACACCCCCTTCCCCGGGCGGCAGATGCGCACCGAATTCACCGACGCCACCTCCCCGGCGATGACCTCCTGGAGCGGACGCCCCACCGGAAAACCGGTCACAGCCATCCGTGAGGCCGACGGTGTGATAACTTTCGATTTCATGGGGGGTGCCGAAAATCCGGTGAAAGTGCTCAACGCCGAACCCACCGACATCACCGAGAACTCATTCACCGCAAACTGGCAACACTGTGCCGAGGCCACCGACGGATATACG
>URZG01000241.1 GCA_900552325.1 uncultured Porphyromonadaceae bacterium
CTCTGCCGACTTCCACCAGGGTACCGACCACGGCACGCACCATATTGCGCAGGAACCTGTCGGCCGTTATCTCGAAATAACCCTCGGCTCCCATCGGCACCTGTCCGGCATCCCCGGGCCGCAGAGGGGTCCACATGGCATGAGTCACATGGCAGATATTAGTCTTTACATCGGTATGCAGTTTGGAAAAGGAGGTGAAGTCCTCAGTTTCAAGCAGAATGGTCGCCGCGCGGTTCATGGCGTCGAAATCGAGGGTCGGAGGAGCCATCCACACCAGCTCGCGCGAATAAGGGGAGCGTTGGCGCGAATAATAGTAACGGTAAGTGCGGGCTGTGGCGTCAAACCGGGCGTGGGCGTCGGGATGCATACGGCGCAGGGAATAAACCGTTATGTCGCGGCCGAGGATAGAGTTAAGCGCCCGCGGAAGAGCCGCTGTATCGGCGATCGGTTCCTCTACATCGAAATGAGCCACCATGCACGAGGCGTTTACGCCGGCATCAGTGCGTCCGGCCCCCGTGACGGCCACCTGCCGGCGCAACACGGTGGAGAGCGCTTCCTCGAGTTTCTGCTGCACCGATACGTCAGAGGGCTGCCGCTGCCACCCGTGGAACGGCTCGCCGCGGTAGGCCAGCACTATGAAGTAACGCACACTCACTCTTTTTCGAGATATGTGTAGCCGTAAAGCCCGGAACGGTATGTGGAGAGGAACTCACGCCCTTCCTCGGGAGTGATACGTCCCTCTTTCATTGCCTTGGTAACCCATCCCTCCACGTTGCGTACAAGTTTCTTGGGAGAGAACTGCACATAGTCGAGCACTTCGGCTACGGTCTCGCCGTCAATGACCTGCTCTATCTCCCAACTGTCCTTGTAGCAGCAGATGTGTACGGCGTTGGTATCGCCGAAAAGATTGTGCATGTCGCCCAGAATCTCCTGGTAGGCCCCCACGAGGAACACGCCGATGTAGTACGGCTCGCCCGGTTTGAGCGGATGCACGGGGAGGGAGGTGGAGATGCCCTGCGGCGAGATGAAATGCGAGATCTTGCCGTCGGAGTCGCAGGTCATATCCTGGAGGGTGGCCATACGCGTGGGTTTCTCGTCGAGGCGCGCGATAGGCACCACGGGGAACACCTGGTCTATGGCCCAGGAATCGGGAAGCGACTGGAAGAGGGAGAAATTGCAGAAATATTTGTCGGGGAGCATCTTGGAGATCTTGCGCAGCTCCTCCGGGGGGTGCTTCATCTGGGCGCCTATGTCGCCCACCTCACGGGCGATCGCCCAGAAAAGTTTTTCGGTGAGGGCGCGGGTGCGCAGGTCGATAATCCCGAGCGAGAACATGTCAAGCGCCTCCTCGCGTATCTGCAGGGCGTCGTGCCAGCTCTCGAATAGATTCTGCTGGTTGAGGCGGTCCCATATCAGATACAGTTCCTTCACCAGTTCATGTTCGTTCCCCTCGAGCTCCTCCGAGTCTTTCCATGTGGGGAGCGAGGTGGTCTCCAGTACGTCGAAAATCAGCATGGAATGATGTGCCGTCAATGAGCGGCCGGTCTCCGTGACGATATTGGGCTGCGGGAGACCGTTCTTCTCGCAGGCGTCCACGATGGAGTAGATGGCATCGTTGGCATACTCCTGTATGGAATAGTTCATCGAACTCTCCGAGTGCGACGAGCGCGTTCCGTCGTAGTCCACACCCAGACCGCCGCCTATATCCACATAGTCAATGGCGAAGCCCATCTTGGAGAGCTGCACGTAGAACTGCATGGCCTCGCGCAGGGCGTTCTTGATGCGGCGTATCTTGGTGATCTGGCTGCCGATATGGAAATGTATGAGTTTCAGCCAGCAGGTGATGTCGTATTTCTCGAGATAGTCGATGGCCTGGAGCAGCTCAGAGGAGTTGAGGCCGAACTTCGACTGGTCGCCCCCCGATTCCTCCCATTTGCCGGAGCCGGAATTGGCGAGTTTTATTCGGATACCTATCGACGGGGTGATTTTCAGACGCTTAGCCACAGAGTGGATAAGTTTAAGCTCATTGAGTTTCTCCACCACCAGGATGATGCGGCGCCCCATCTTGTGGGCCAGCAACGCCAGCTCCACATAGTTCTGATCCTTGTATCCGTTGCAGATTATCAGGGCGTTCTCGGCGATATTGGTGGCCAGTACGGCATGAAGCTCGGGCTTCGAGCCCGCCTCCAGACCGATATTGAATTTCTTGCCGTGCGACACGATCTCCTCCACTACCGGGCGCATCTGGTTTACCTTGATGGGATAGATGACGAAATTCTGCGCCTTGTAGCCGTATTCTTCGGCTGCGTGTTTGAAGCAGTTCGAGATCTTCTCCACACGGTTGTCGAGAATATCCGGGAAACGGAGAAGCACCGGCGCGGTGACATCCTTGAGCTGCAGCTCGTCCATCACCTCGCGCAGATCCACAGGCATAAGCCCCTGTCGTGGTGTCACGCAGATGTGGCCGCGGTCGTTTATCGAAAAATACTGCCGTCCCCACCCTGAGATATTGTAGAGTTCGGCACTGTCTTCAATACGCCATTTTCGCATTTAAGTAACGGGGAGGAGAGGAAAAAGGTTATAAATGTTATGGGATCCGATTGTTGTTGAAACTCTCAGCGGGCAAGCTTGAGCACTGCCACTGCGGAATCGGCAAGGAGGACACGCACCACTACCACGGGGGTGCCCACGCTTTCGAGGCCAACAGTGACCGTATGCGACGGAGCCGGCTGCGGCACCGCGATCATGCGCCCCTGCAGGTCATATAGCTGGAAGCCGAGAATCTCGGCGCCCTGCGATTCGAGCGTAAGGAGATCGCCGGCTATATAACCGCGCACATTGCCGGCAGCGCCGTCGGCTGCGATCTCGTCAATCGCCGAGGGGTCGAGAATATGTATAGCGAAATTTTGCCACTGGGGAGCCTCGGAGAAAAGAGCGCTCTGCGGAGTGGTGATAACCAGCTTGACATCGCCCTGAGCCACACCGAGCCACACGTCGTTGCCAAGCTCCGGCACCTTTTCGCCCAGGTTGCGGGCGTCGAGCGACGTCAGGCTGTTCCAGCCGGCCATACCATGAGTGCCGATATATTCGAGCGACGCGGGGAGCGTGAGAGTATCCACGTTGCTGAGTCCGCGGAGGGAATAGTCGCCGATCTCAGCAAGCCTGGTATCCTCGAATTTAGTCACCGTCATGGATTCATTGCCGGCGAAGGCGTACGAAGGGATGGAGTCGGCACCGCGCACGATGGCCGAGAGGTCGGCGGTCAAAGCGCCGTCGCTGAAGAACGAGCCCTTGCCGATAGCGAGCGATGTAGAGGGGAGATATATGTTCGTGAGTTTACGGCAGTCGGCGAAAGCCCAGTCACCTACGGTTCTGAGTTCCGGACATTTGCTGATCGTCAGATTGATGAGATCCGTGCCATAGAAAGACATCGGGCCTATTTCACGTATCTTTTCAGGAAATGACACGGTATTGAGACTGGAACATCCGGCAAAAGCGCGCTCAGGCACCTCGGCGAGAGTCGCCCCGAGTTCGGCGCGTTTAAGGGCGGTGCAGTTGC
>URZG01000242.1 GCA_900552325.1 uncultured Porphyromonadaceae bacterium
TCGATCGAAAGCCAGTCCTGAAGGGGGAGGATGCACAGCATCGCCGGCGACTGGAGGTGCTGGTCCACGATCTTCTCGCATATCCACGGCTCTGCGAAGAAAGGCGCGGCACCCCCTTCGTGGAGCACGTTGTTGTAGAAATGCTGGGTCTTGGCGCGGTCGGCTTCCCACCACTGGCGTATGCCTCCCATATCGTGTGTTGAGGTGGTGCATACGGTGAAGTAGGGGTAGTGTGCGGGGTTGCCGAACTCTTCGCGCGGGTTCTTGGGCATGCGCTGGATGTCAAGGGTGAGAATCTCGAGAGCGTTCATCACCGCGGGCACACAGTCGGGAATCATGCCGAGATCCTCGGCGCAGGTGAGCATGGAGGTGGCGTCAATGATCGGGGGGAGCTTCCACATGGCCTTGCCGTACCAGAAGTCGTTGTGGCGGTGATAGTAGAAGTCGTTGTAGAGGCGGTCGAAGCACCAGCGCTCGTAATCGGTCAGCGCTCGGTAGATATAGGTGTACTGTGCGGAGATACGCGGATGGTATTTCCCCTTCTCGTAGGGATCCTCGATGAAGAGTACCTGGTCGATTAGACCCATCAGGGCGTTGCAGAGGCGTTCGTTCTTCTCGTCCTTGGGCTGGGCGGCGAAGTAGTCGGCCACCTTGCGTTGGGTGTTGTATTCCGGTTTGAGGCGGTAGCGGCCGTAGCCGGCGTCATCAAGGAAGCGCTCGCGTGCCTCGTCGGTATAGTCGCCGAAGAAGTCGCGCAGGAAATAATCCATGATGTATGGGGTGGTCTGGAGGTCTACGTCAAGCCAGAAGTCGTAGTTGGCGCGCAGCTCGTCGGGGGTGAAGGGGAGAGCCGGATTGAACACGCCGAGGAGGCCGTGGAGCTGCTCTATCGGAATCTGCCATATACGGAAGAATCCGAGCACGTGGTCGATGCGGTAGACATCGAAATATTCGGCCATCTTGCGGAAACGGGCTTTCCACCAGTCGAAGTTGTCGCGGCCCATCTCTTCCCAGTTGTAGGTGGGTAAGCCCCAGTTCTGTCCGAGAACGGAGAAGTCGTCCGGCGGCGCGCCGGCCTGGGAGTTGAGGTTGAAGAGGTGCGGATAGATCCATGCGTCTACGCTCATACGCGAGATGCCGATGGGTATGTCACCTTTGATGGCTACTTTCAGCGAGTGGCAGTAGTCGCGTACGTGACGCATCTGGCGGTCGAGGTTCATCTGTATCCAGCAGTGGTAGTTCACCTCGTCGGCATGCTCCTTGACAAACGCCTCGAGCTTTTCGGGTGAATATTGGGCCATATCGCCCCATTTGGCGAAATCGGCCGAACCGTTGGCGTCGCGCAGCACGCAATAGGCGGCGTATGGTATGAGCCAGGAGCGGTTGGTGTCGACGAAAGCCTTGAATTCTTTTGATTTCACGGCCTTTGCTCCGTCCTGGGCGAAAAGTTCGCGGGTGTATGCGTTCTTGGCCTGGTTCACGCGCTCGTAGTCCACATCCTCCAGGGCATTGAGTTCGCGTGCCAGGGCGTCGTAATATTCCTGGCGTTCTTTGTCCTTGAGTGTGCCTACCTCGCTGACGCGCAGATACATGGGATGGAGCGCGAACGTGGAGTTGGCATTGTAGGGATATGAGTCGGTCCAGGTATGGGTCATCGTGGTGTCGTTGACCGGAAGCACCTGGATGAATTTCTGCCCTGTTGAAGCGGCCCAGTCGGCCATTTTCATCAGGTCGTAGAATTCGCCCACACCGAAATCATCCTCGGAGCGGAGCGAGAATACCGGTATCGCCACGCCGGCTCCGCGCCAGGGAGCCTTGGGATTCACGAAGCGCATACCTGCGACTACCATGCACTCGCCTTTGGTGGCTGGCACGCGGTCGAAACGGCGGTTGGAGTCACCTTCCCAAAGTACCTCCGACGGCGTGAAGCCGGGTTGCGAGAGGCGTTCGGCATCGGCTTTCTTCATAACGAGGAATTTGAACTCGAACTCGTCGGGAAGCCCCTGCAGAGGTACTGCCGCCTGCCAGGTGGGATAGAAGGCGTCGCTCATCACTATGGCCTTGGCCGGATTCCAGTTGCCCAGCACGTCGCAGCCGCCGCAAAGGGCAAGCACCTCGTCGGAAGCCACCATCGGGGCGTCACAGCTCACGAGCATCTCTCCGTTGCGGACTTCGGCAGGGAGGGCACGTGTGTGGCGCTTGCATACGCAGTCGGTGAATACTACCGAATAGTAGGGTTTGTCCCAGGGCTGGTCCTGCCAGCGGTCGAACACTTCGAATGATTTCACGCCTTCGGCGGTACGCAGGCGGTGGCCGGCGCCCCACTCGTTTTTCTCACTGCCGTTTTCATGGCGCACGAAATAGCGGTAGGTGAAATCCTTGGTGTCGTCGGGAAGTTCAATCTGAGCTTTCCATGTCTGCTCACCGAAAAGGTTGAGCTTCAGAGCTTTTGTACGGTCGCCGCAGCCGAGAGCAGGTATGTCGCCTGTCACCCAGAGTGATTCACCCCAGTTGGTGCGGTAGTCCACATTGAGTTGAAGATTCATAAAGCGCTTGTAAGCTGTTACTCGTTATATTGTTTGAATTTTTACTTAAGAATCGCAAATCTATATTTGTGTTTCGCATGGATAGGGAACAGATTCCCTAAATCTCCGCTAAATTACAATAAATCTTTCAGCCGCGCAACAATATATGTTTTAAAGCAAAAAAATCGGGCGCTGAAAAGGGCGATAAGGTACATAAAGTCAAAAAAATCAATAAGGTCAAAAAGGACTTTAACGACCTTAATGACCTTATTGACCTTATGATGATTGTGTGTGGGTGCTTAGAGGAGCTTGATGGAGATATAACGTTTGGGGTTGCGCTTCACGTCGATGAGAAGTGAATCGAGTGAGGCGGCGGCGGCGTTGAGGTTGTTGTAGAGGGCGCGGTCGTGAGTGAGGGCGCCGAGAGTGGAGTTGGGATCGGAGAGTTCGGCCGAGAGGGTGCGCAGATTGGCCGAGAGGGTGACCATGTTGTTCATCACCGAGTCAAGAGGGAGCTCGTTGAGACGTCCGGAGAATACCGCAAGGTCGGAGCTGACTGTATTGAGGTTGGTGGTGATGCCGTTGACGTTTTTCATTACAGGGGGAAGGGCGCCGACGGTGGAATTGAGCTGCCGCATGGTCTGTTCGATATTGAGCGTGATCTGGTCGAGGCGCTGTACGGAATTGCGTATGGCGGGATCTCCTACAACGGTGTTGAGTGCCGTAAGGAGAGTGTCGACCTGACACATTATGCGGTCTACGGACGGGAGGAGTTTCTCCGACACATCACCCATCAGGCCGGTTGAGGTGGCGCCCTCTATCGAGCTGCCGCGGGGCACGTACTTCTTGGCGTCGGTGAAATGGAGCACTACGGAGGCCGTGCCGAGGAGATCCTGCTCGATGATGGCTTTTGAGCCGGCAGGAACCTGGAGGGCTTTGTCGAGCGAGAATGCCACCTTCACGTGGCC
>URZG01000243.1 GCA_900552325.1 uncultured Porphyromonadaceae bacterium
GCCGATCTGCCGGACGCAAAGGAATCCTTCACCGCCAAATATCTCACCGGACATCTGCAGATACCGCTCCCGGCACAGCGGCGCCGCTGGCAGAGTTATATAGAAGTAAAGGGGGCACGCGAGCACAATCTCAAAGGTATCGACGTGAAATTCCCGCTCCAGGTACTCACGGTGGTTACCGGAGTCAGCGGTTCGGGAAAATCCACCCTTGTGCGCGACATCCTCTACCGTTCGCTTCTGCGCGAGCTCGGCGAGGCGTCCGACGCGCCCGGCGCTTTCCTCGGTCTGGAGGGTGACCTGCACCGCATACAGGCCGTGGAGTTCGTTGACCAGAATCCGATCGGCAAATCGTCGCGGTCCAACCCAGCCACCTATCTCAAGGCCTACGACGAGATACGCCAGCTCTTCGCCGACCAGCAGGGCGCGAAGCAAATGGGATTCACCCCGGCCTACTTCTCCTTCAACGCCGAAGGGGGCCGCTGCGAGGAATGTAAAGGGGAAGGGAAGATCACCATAGAGATGCAGTTCATGGCCGACATTACCATCCCCTGCGAGGCATGCGGCGGCAAACGTTTCAAACGCGACGTGCTTGAAGTGGAATACCGGGGCAAAAACATCTACGATGTGCTTGAAATGACCGTGAATCAGGCAATAGAATTTTTCTCGGAGGAACAGACTGCCGCCACTCGCCGCATAGTGCGCCGTCTGCAGCCGCTCCGGGATGTAGGTCTGGGTTACATAAAGCTCGGTCAGTCCTCCTCCACCCTCTCGGGCGGTGAGAACCAGCGAGTGAAACTGGCCTATTTTCTGTCGCAGGAGAAACCCTCGCCTACCCTGTTCATTTTCGACGAACCTACCACCGGCCTGCATTTCCACGACATCAATGTGCTGATGGATTCCTTCAACCGTCTGATAGCCCACGGCCATACCGTAGTGATTATCGAGCACAACCTCGATGTCGTAAAGGCTGCAGACCATGTGATCGACCTCGGTCCCGAAGGAGGGGAACGTGGCGGCTCGCTGGTGGCAGCCGGCACACCCGAAGAGATCGCCGCATCCCCCGAATCCCACACAGGCCGCTACCTCCGGTCCAAACTGAAGATCAATGGATAAAGGCACAAGGCTCGGAACCAAACCATGTAATAAGCCCGGCAGGATGGAAATTCTGCCGGGCTTATTAGTTTTTACAAGTGCGCGGTTATTCAAATTTCACGCGCACCATCACTGGGTAATGGTCGGATGGCAGACGAGACACGTAGGAGGCCACGTTGACGGTGAAGCTGTCGGAAAAATCAGCCGGCTGCATCTCGTTGGCCACAGTGCGGTAGGAGTCGGTGAGAACGCCGAACTTCTTGACCTCCACTTTGGGGGATACGAAGATATGGTCAAGACGCGAGGCTGTGTATCCCTGCGGATTGAAGGCGTTGAAAGTTCCGTTGGGCTCGTAGACTATCGGAGCGGCATCATGGGCGTCCTTGAACATTCCGGTGGCGGTGATCTCGTTGATCAACGGGTTGTTCTGGTCGATATTGAAGTCACCCGTGAGGAATACCGGAAGATCGCCGACACCGAAGTCAGCTATCTTCTTTGTAATCAGTTTTACGCTCTCGATGCGTGCCGTACGGCCGATATGGTCCATGTGGAGGTTGAACAGCACGAATTCGCGACCGGTGGGTTTATGCACGAACCGTCCCCAGGTACACACACGCGGATAAGCGGCATCCCATCCTTTCGAGGGCTTTTCGGGGGTTTCGGAAAGCCAGAAATCGCCGTGATCCTTGAGGTCAAACAGACGTGAGTCATAGAATATGGCTGCATGTTCCCCCTTTTCGGCTCCGTTGTCACGTCCCACACCGATGTATTCGTATCCGGGCAGACGGTTGCGGAGTGAGTCAAGCTGATGAAGCACCCCTTCCTGAGTCCCGAAAATATCGAATTCATGGAAACGCACCAGACCGGCCAGATATGGGAGACGACGCCCCCAGCCGTTGCCCTGCACGGAGTCGGAACCGGCCGGCAGACGTATGTTATACGTTGCGAGGTTGAACTCAGTGGGTGGTGTTACGATGCGTCGGGGCATCTTGTGCTGCGCCACGGCAGTCAGCCCGCAGGCGAGCATCAGTGCAATCAATACTCTCTTCATTTCAATATAGTGTTTAAGGATTTGTAGAATAAATAGGTATTAGGTGTAATTGAAACGTCGTCAGGTTAAAATGGTTTACGGTATTTGTCGGCATCGGCATCCTCCATCACGGAGCGATATGAGGCATAGCGGCTTTGGGAGATGCGCCCCTCGGCCACGGCCTGCAACACGGCGCACCCGGGTTCGTGGGTATGGGTGCAGTCGCCGTAACGGCAGTTATGCGACTCCTTGAAGATTTCAGGGAAGAAATGCCCCACCTCGTGCTCGTCCATATCAAGAGTGCCGAACCCTCGTACACCGGGGGTGTCGATCAGCCATCCCCCTCCGGGCAGAGCGCACATTTCGGAGAAAGTAGTGGTATGCATCCCCTGGTCGTGCACCTGCGAGATTTCGGCAGTGCGGAGTTCAAGACCCGGTATAAGATCGTTGATGAGAGTTGATTTGCCTACGCCGGAATTGCCGGAAATAAGGGTGATCTTCCCCTGAATGGCATCGCGCAGCATGTCAACACCCTCGCCTGTCTTCGCCGACAGAGTGAACACGCGATACCCTATGGAGCGGTAAAGATACGCTACGGCTTCAAGCAGCTCGCGCTCCTCGTCATTCTCAAGAAGATCGGTCTTGTTGATCACAAGCGCTCCCTCCACGCCATAGGCTTCGGCCGTGGCAAGGAAACGGTCGATAAAGTTGGTGGAGGTCAGCGGGTGTTTGAGAGTGGCCACAATAAGGGCCAGATCCACATTGGCGGCGAGAATACTCGCCTCTTTCGAAAGATTGCTGGCTCTCCTGATAATATAATTCTTGCGCTGAGAGATAGCGGTGATGAACGCCGAGCCGTCAGGAGCGACACGCACCTCCACCCTGTCACCCACAGCTACGGGATTGGTAGTGCGTATACCTTTGAGCCTGAAATTGCCCTTGATCTTACACATTATCTCTCCGCTTTCAGGAGGGATCCCCCCCGCGGCAGGGAGCGACGTGCCGTCGGGAAGCACGGTGTACCATGCTCCTGTATTCTTGACCACCAGCCCGTTGACAACGGTACCGCCGGAGTTGCGCGAGGCTTCTCGTCCTCTCTCGTTTGTTGTTTTGCCTGATGCCATTTTATGATTTATCGGGTTCAAAATTACAAAAAAATCCGCTAACGGCAATATTTTATTAATTCACTGAACACCAATCCGTTGACTTTTGTTATATTGTATGATACAACAGAACGGATACCTTTATGATATACGCCAATTAGGTGAATTCAAATAATTATTGTAATTCTGGAAGATTTTTATAACCACTTTATTAGCAAGCAGTTCTGAGG
>URZG01000244.1 GCA_900552325.1 uncultured Porphyromonadaceae bacterium
TAAGGGCGAACCTCTTTTTGGCACCGGAATTAGTCTTAATCTTTGGCATTTTTGTGTAATTAATAATGAGTATATATCATCGCCAACTCGTGGCGTGAACTTTCTCTATATCCGAAGGTATTCCGGAATTTGCGGGGGTCAGGCCTGGATTTTCTTTTTGGGCGAGAGCATGATGGTCATGCGCTTACCCTCGAGAACCGGCATCTGCTCAACTTTTCCAAGCTCCTCCAGGTCATTGGCGAAACGAAGGAGAAGCACCTCTCCCTGCTCCTTGAACAGGATGGAACGGCCTTTGAAGAACACATACGCCTTCACTTTCGAACCTTCCTGAAGGAAGCTCTGGGCATGTTTGAGCTTGAAGTTATAGTCATGGTCATCGGTCTGGGGTCCGAAACGGATCTCCTTCACCACGACCTTTGTGGCTTTCGCTTTCTGCTCCTTGAGGCGTTTCTTCTGCTGATAGAGGAACTTGGAGTAATCAAGGATCTTGCAGACCGGCGGCTCGGCGGTGGGAGAGATCTCCACTAGATCGAGTTCCAGTTCATCGGCCATCTTCTGAGCCTGCTGAATGGTGTATATACCGTTCTCCACGTTATCACCGACCACACGCACTTCCTTTGCGCGGATACGCTCATTGATTGCGTACGGCTCCTCCTTGCGGGGAGGACGCGGACCGTTGAAGCGAGCACCGGCAGGACGCGGACCGGAAAAGCCGCCGGGACGGGGACCTGAGAATCCGCCGGGACGCGGGCCGGAGAAACCGCCGGGACGGGGACCCGAGAAGCCGCCGGGACGCGATCCCTGTGAGGTGCCCTGCGGACGGGGTGTGCCGGAGGTGTTGGGACGGTTGGCGCCGGATCCCTGCGGGCGGGCGCCGCCATGATTGTTCGGACGCGGAGCGCCCTGGTTTGAAGGTTTTTTATCCATTCAGTAGGGTTGGTGGTATGCTATGTTTACAGGTGACAGGAGGGCAGACCTTAGCGGTTTTCACTTGAGTTCCTTCACCAGTTGAGCGATTTCGGCTGCAAAGTTAGCAATTTTCATCGTACCTTTATCACCTTCGCCCTGTTTTCTTACAGAAACTTCGCCATTTTCGGCCTCTTTTTCGCCTACAACGAGCATATAGGGCACGCGGCGCAGCTCGTTATCGCGGATTTTGCGGCCGATTTTCTCGTTGCGGTCGTCGATCGTCACGCGCACGTCGGCCTCCTCGAGTTCGGCAGCCACCTTGCGGGCATAATCGTTGTACTTCTCCGAGATAGGGAGAATGATCGCCTGCTCGGGAGCGAGCCAGAGGGGGAACTTACCGGCGGTGTGTTCCAACAGCACGGCGACGAAACGCTCAAGCGAACCGAAAGGCGCACGGTGTATCATCACCGGACGGTGCTTCTGGTTGTCGGCACCGGTATATTCCAGCTGGAAACGCTCGGGCAGGTTGTAGTCCACCTGGATAGTGCCGAGCTGCCAGCGGCGACCGATTGCGTCCTTCACCATGAAGTCGAGTTTCGGGCCATAGAAAGCCGCCTCGCCCAGTTCCTTGCGGGCCTTGAGACCTTTTTCCGCGCAGGCCTCGATGATAGCGTTCTCGGCCAGCTCCCAATTCTCGTCGCTGCCGATGTATTTCTGTTTGTTCTTCGGGTCACGGAGCGAGATCTGAGCCTCGAAGTTATTGAAGTCGAGAGCCTTGAAGATGTAGAAGATAATATCCATAACCTTCAGGAACTCGTCCTTGATCTGATCGGGAGCACAGTAGATGTGCGCGTCGTCCTGCGTGAATCCGCGCACACGGGTCAGGCCGTGAAGCTCGCCGGTCTGCTCATAGCGGTAAACCGTACCGAACTCGGCCAGACGCAGCGGCAGTTCGCGGTATGAACGGGGCGAGCTGCGGAAAATCTCGCAGTGGTGAGGGCAGTTCATCGGTTTGAGCATGTACTCCTCGCCCTCCTGCGGGGTATGTATCGGCTGGAAGGAATCCTTTCCGTACTTTGCGTAGTGACCGGAGGTCACATAGAGATTTTTGTTGCCGATATGAGGGGTGATTACCTGCTGGTAACCGTATTTCTTCTGTATCTTGCGGAGGAACTGCTCCAGACGGTCGCGGAGAGCGGCGCCTTTGGGGAGCCAGAGGGGAAGGCCGGCACCCACATTGGTGGAGAAGGCGAAAAGCTCCATCTCCTTACCGATCTTGCGGTGGTCGCGCTTCTTGGCCTCTTCCAGAAGAGCGAGATACTCGTCGAGCATCTTCTTCTTGGGGAATGTTATACCGTAGACGCGTACGAGCTGGTTGCGCTTCTCGTCGCCGCGCCAGTAAGCGCCGGCGAGACTCATCACCTTGCATGCCTTGATGACACCGGTCGACGGGAGGTGCGGACCACGGCAGAGATCAGTGAACGCACCCTGGGTATATGTGGTGATATGGCCGTCCTCGAGTTCGGAGATAAGCTCGCACTTGTATTCCTCGCCACGGTCGCCGAACGCCTTGAGCGCATCGGCCTTGGCTATATCCGCACGCACGATCTTCTCGTCGCGGCGTGCCAGCTCAAGCATCTTCGCCTCGATTGCGGGGAAGTCGGCCGCTGTGATACTGTGGCCGTTGGGGTCGATATCATAATAAAAACCGTTCTCGATCGCAGGACCGATACCGAATTTCACATTCGGGAAAAGCTCCTGAAGGGCTTCGGCCAGAAGGTGGGCGGAGCTGTGCCAGAAAGCATGTTTACCTTCGGGATCATCCCATTTGAAGAGCTGCAGGGTGGCATCCCCTTCAATAGGACGTGTGAGATCCCATTCCTGTTCGTTCACGGATGCGGCAAGCACCTCCCTTGCCAGCTGGGGCGAGAGGCTGCGCGCGATTTCGAGCGGAGTAACGCCGCTCTCGAACTGTTTCACCGACTTGTCGGGAAAAGTAATGTTAATCATTTTAAAGCTATGTTTATCAACAAATTGCCGTAAACAACACGGCAACCACACGACTTTTATATGACGCTCCGCCGGCCGTATGACCTTAAAAAGCGCCAAATCGACTACAAAGTTACAAAATAATAACTTACCGCGCAAATCCAGTCTATACATATCGTTACAAAAACTGCGGCGAACGCCGTAAGATCATTTCATTGGTTTTGAGAAGTCGTTAAACAACAGATAAGAATTGTTAAAGAACCGGTAATTTCGAGAAGTTGTCGCAGAAACCATATATATTTGTAAAATTATATTCTTGCGATAAAAAATACAGCCTACACTGTCGGAACAAGTATCGCCCACATAACCGATTCATTATCATGCCCGCTAAAAAATTCCATACATCCGCAATAATACGGATCATTGTGCTGCTGCTTATCGTGCCTATGTCCGTCACGGCATGGCCACGGCAGCCGGAACGGGGCTATCGCGGCTTCGTTGACTGGGATAATCTGGCGTA
>URZG01000245.1 GCA_900552325.1 uncultured Porphyromonadaceae bacterium
AATGGCTGATTGTTTTACTGTAGAATTATCTAATTCTTATATCGAACTCACGTTATTTATGCGCGTTGCCTTTGCTCTCATCTCCTCGTATAAACATCATGCCGGGTTCTTTGAACGTTATGGGTAGTTTATAATGGAGGCGTGCTCTTTTAGGCGTAAAAAATTTCACCCGGAAGTTAGGCATTGAGTTAACAAGCCTCAATGCTTCGGCATTGGCAGCATCGTTTTTACTTGGTCTGAATAATTTCGCATCGGTAATAGATCCATCCGGTTGAACACAGAACTGGACGATTACTCTTTCGTGTCCCTTATACCCCTCAGGAATTTGGATATTGGCGTCTAACCATTCTTTGAGCTTGCCATTGCCTCCGGAAAACTCACAAATCGGGTCATAGTTAACCCAAATATTCTTATTCGCTTCGCGTACTTCTGATTTCAGCCTGGCCAACCTTTCCGGCGACACTGTTATGAAAACCGCGCGGTTGCCGTATTCATGGGTAGATACGAAGCCAACTTGCCTGCCGTTCACGATTCCAGATCCGACGGCAAAGTTAACAAAAATATGTGACCATCAGCGTTGTGTCAGTGGATTTTAAACCGTTATGACCATGAAGATCCGGAAAAATAAAACCAAGTGATATTACGGCATCCAATAATAGAATTTTCCTGACCTGCGGCCAGGAAGCCAATCCCGAAGGGCTTTCATCGTCGTTATGCCACATGAAATAACGGCCTCGTAATACTCCACCCCGTGAATCTCCTCCCCTTCGGGTGTTTCGAATTTAAGGCGCAGAATCGTCTCACGCTGCTCGGGAGTGGCGACCGCAACGATCCGGTCGGCCATCCGTTCGAAAAAGCCGTCGAACCCGGAGCCTTCCTCGATATGTATTATATCGAACTGCCAGCACACTCCGTCGCCGGCATCATAAGTCACATGCCATGCCATACAGCGTTCGTCAGTGTGCAGACCGTTGATACACCTTATTTCCTTTACGGCCGGATTCCTCGCCATACTGGCGCCTATGGCGAAACTCGACTCTTCGGTAATTGAAGATGAGTAGACGTGCAGATCTATGTCGCGGTGTCTGGCCATTAAGTCCATCCTCATGGATCCGACAATGTTCACCCGGCATCCTGCGGAGCTCCAGATTTCAATCATTCCTGACGAACGCAACACACTCTCGGCCTCTTTCCTGAAGGCCCGTGATTTCAAAAGATAATCTTTTTCCATATAAATGGCTATCTTTACGGTTGGATAAATCTGCAAAGATAGTGGATTCAGCCCGCTCCGCAACAAAAAAACATCTTTTTTATGACTGCAAAAAGTCGTTCGCCGATGAAATACAATCGGCACGGACGCCCTGACCGCACCACCAAAGTAAAGAATATCCCGGAGCGTGTAAGTATCCATGAGCGACCTGTCGAAGCGGACGGAACCCGTTTCGGAGACTGGGAGATGGATACTATCGTGGGCAAAGATGGCAAGGGCGCGATTGTGACTCTTACCGAAAGAAGCACCAATATGCTGCTTATGGAGAGACTGCCCGAGGGCAAACGTCCCGAACCGCTGGCTAAAGTCGTCATCAGACTCCTGTTCCCTTACAGGCGAACGATACGCACAATCACCACTGACAGCGGCTCTGAGTTTTGCGCTCACCGGTTGATTTCAAAAGCGTTGGCTCCAAAGGGGACTAAGAATCCCAACCTGGTGTTCTTTGCCGACTCGTATTCCTCATGGCAAAAAGGCGCTATTGAGAATGTCAACAAACTTATACGACAGTATATCCCGAAAGGAACGGATTTTTCATACCTGTCAGACGCATTTATTCGCAGGGTTCAGCATAAAATCAACCGAAGACCACGTAAAAAACTCGGATTTGATACCCCGAAAAATATTTTCTTCCGCCAAATCGCTAATTTTGCACTTGCCAGTTGAGAGTAGGTGCACTCGTCAGTTAACTCTACACCAATAATATCGCGTTTTAAAATTTGGTGGTGTGAAGGGAATTTTGTAATTTTGCGGCGGAATTTCGTAATCTCTGGCCGGACAAGGCTGCCGGCGTATATTGCGAGTATTGTTACATTTTTAAAGCTTTAAAAAATGGATTTAATCAAAGTAGCCGAAGAAGCTTTTGCCACCGGCAAACAGCACCCCGAATTCGGCCCCGGCGACACCATCACCGTAGCCTACCGCATCAAGGAAGGTAACAAGGAACGTATCCAGCAGTACCGCGGCGTTGTGATCCGCATCAACGGCGAAGGCACCAAAAAACGTTTCACCGTCCGCAAAATGTCCGACAACATCGGCGTTGAGCGTATCTTCCCTATCGAATCGCCTTTCATCGATTCCATCACGGTAAACAAATACGGTAAAGTACGTCGTGCCAAGCTTTACTATCTCCGTGGCCTTACCGGCAAGAAAGCCCGTATCAAAGAGCGCCGCGTAGTGAACAAAGCCAAATAAGAGGAAGGCTAATCTGCCTCCAGCGGCTTGAGCTTCGCAAGAAAACAAAGAGACTGTGCCATAACGCGGCACGGTCTCTTTATTTTATCCGGCAAATAATAAGAAACGGTTTACAGTACGAGGACCGTTACCGCGGAGGAATATGAACCGGATTCGGGATAAAGCCCCGCGGCCAGCATATATTCGTGGATCCGTGGAATGAAATCGTTTTTCTGTTCCAACAGATCCAGATCATCCATAAGGAAATCCGTAACCTCAGCAGTTTTCACCATAACCACAGGGTGCGGTTCGAAAACCGTTGCCGCGGTTTCTACGGAAAACGGCTCGATACAAAGAGTCTCCCCTCCTCGGTCAATAACCATCATCTGCCGTATCCCTTCCGGAGTAAGAAGTGTCCGGCACAAAATCCTTTTTTCAGTCGA
Source organism: uncultured Porphyromonadaceae bacterium (assembly GCA_900552325.1). Lineage (GTDB taxonomy): Bacteria > Bacteroidota > Bacteroidia > Bacteroidales > Muribaculaceae > UBA7173. The sequence goes on from URZG01000245.1 coordinate 2,887, forward strand.
TACCCTGACCATATTTAATTATTTGCGGACCGCCTGCGGACCTATGGTTGCCGGCGGCAGTTCTTTCCCTACAGGCACCTCGCTTGCCGGACGATCGTTCGCGGTTTTCCGCGAGAGGGAGTCTGAAGGTTCCGCATCTGCGTCTTTGGCGCCGTTCCATTTCAGTTCAAGCCCGGGAGGCGCATAGAAATGGTCGAAATCCTGTTGACGGAGACGAATGAGCGCTATGGAATCGAGATGAAAATGTTCGCCCGGACGGGCGTCGACATCAAGGTATCCGTATAGACGTACCGGAGTCAGATCGGGATCTATACGGAATTTAAGAGTCGTCATCCCCTGGGAGCGTCCGCGGCCTTCGTACACCCTGGTAACCCCCTCTTCATAGTCCACACATACTTTGGAATTTACCGGACGCTGACCGTTTACAAGTTTATAACGGAGCGTGTATGTGTCGCCGGGATGCCATGTGGTGTCGGATGTGGCGGAGAACGTCAGGAAACGGCGCGGATACCCTCGGCCGACCGTGA
>URZG01000246.1 GCA_900552325.1 uncultured Porphyromonadaceae bacterium
TGTGCGTATTCATGCGATCCGGAACAGGACCGTATGAATAAGGGTTATTCTTCAGTGTTGGCTGCCACGGGTTTCATATCGTAGGATGCCATGGCCAGGGTGAAGCCCCAGTAGATGAAAGCGAGGGCGGTGAGGAAGCTGACCATCATCATGTTCTGGGCATATCCGGCTTCAAGGAAGAAGAAGCCGATGATCATCAGCAGCACTCCGTTGATGAGATAGAGCCACCAGTAGCGGTTGCGGCGACCGCCTCCGCACGAGGCGATGATGTTGGCGATACCCCAGAAAATGAAAACAATGGCAAGGAAATAGGGGAATACGATTTCGGAGAGAAGGATGCTGCGCACCAGGCAGAATCCCACGAACATGTCGATAACGCCGCCGGCGATCCACCATCCCCAGCCGCGCGGCCTGTTGACGCCTGCGGCTACACAGAGCTGTACGATACCGGCCAGAATCAGCAAGCCGAAAATCTGTGATGCGACGGCAAACCCGGCAGCCGGCCAGAACCAGTAGCAGAAGCCGCCGATAACGAATAAAATCCCTACGACGAGGACAACCCACCAAGCTTTGGTCTGTCCCCAGAAGTTTAATGATAAGGCTTTCATAATGAATTATTTTAGTGAAACTTTTTTTGATTCCTTCATTGTTGTTTTGATAATATAACAAACCGTCGCGCCAAATAGTTGCATGAATCGTGGATTGGTGTTAATTTTGTAGGCTCAAATTTCAGGTGATTATCTACGGTATACTATTTTGGTATGAATTGCACCCCGGCACGTAGGGTCGCGACAGGTCGCGACCGCAATCTCCGGCAATGTAGACAATCATTTGGCTAACAATACATATATACAGTTGATTTACCCCGATACATACGAGAGAAAGATAGGTTTTGAACCGGTGAGGGAAGGGCTGGCAGCGCTTTGCGTGTCGGCCTCAGGTCGCCGCGAAGTGCCGGATATGGCCTTTATGACCGATTACCGCGCCATTGTCCATGCCTTGCGTGCTACCGCCGAGATGATGGCGCTTTCAGCTGCCGGAAATGATTTTCCGCTCGGAGGGCTGCATGATATTGAAAGTCCCTTGAAACGGGCGAGGGTGCAGGGCGCGGTGATCTCGGCCGAAGAGTTCCGGCAGGTGCGCCGTACCCTCGGGGCTATCGCCGACGCCCATGCGTTTCTGAAGAGCACGTACAATGACGAGGGCGTCACATCAGCCCCCGAACTGTGTGCCGAGGCCGAAGGGCTCGAACCTTTTCCCGAAGTGACCCGTGCCATTGACAAGGTGCTTGACGAGGCCGGGAATGTGCGCGACAACGCATCTCCCGAACTGGCGCGTATACGGGCGGAACTGTCGCGCATCTCCGGAACGGTCAACTCCATAATGCGCCGTGTGATGTCGCGTGCCGTAGCCGACGGCTATCTTGAGCCTGACGCCACTCCCTCAGTGCGCGACGGACGCCTTGTGCTACCTGTATCCCCCATGAACAAACGGCGTATTTCAGGTATCGTGCACGACGAGTCGGCCTCGGGCAAGACCTTCTATATCGAGCCGGCCGAAGTAGTGGAGGTCAACAACCGTGCCCGCGAACTGGAGATAGAGGAGAGGCGTGAGGTTCTGAGAATCCTCGCTGATCTCACCGCCGCGCTACGCCCGGAAATCGACGCCATGCTCGACGCCTGTGCCGTTATGGGACGCCTTGATTTCATCCATGCCAAGTCTCTCTATGCCACGCGCACAGGGGGTGTGCTGCCGCATCTTTCGGAAAAACCGGAGCTTGAGCTTTACCATGCCGTGCATCCGGTTCTGCTGGAATCGCTTGCGCGGAAAGGCCAGGAGGTGGTTCCTCTCGACATACTGCTCACCCCTACGAGGCGTCTGTTGGTTATCTCCGGGCCGAACGCCGGCGGTAAGTCGGTGTGTCTCAAGACCGTCGGCGCGTTGCAGTATATGATGCAGTGCGGCATGCTCCCGCCGGTCTACGAAAATTCCCACATGGGAGTGTTCGATGACATTTTCATAGATATAGGGGATGACCAGTCGATAGAGAACGACCTTTCAACCTATTCATCGCACTTGCGCAATATGCGCGAGTTCCTGCGCCACGGGCGCGCCACTTCGCTGGTGCTCATCGATGAGTTCGGCGGCGGCACGGAGCCGCAGATCGGCGGCGCCATAGCTCAGGCTATCCTCAAGGTGTTCAATGAAAAGGGGATGTGGGGTGTCGTCACCACCCATTACCAAAATCTGAAGCATCTCGCCGACGAGACCGAGGGACTTGTAAACGGCTCCATGCTATACGACCGTCAGCAGATGCGCCCTCTTTTCCGTCTTTCCATCGGTTCGCCCGGCAGTTCGTTCGCCCTGGAGATTGCACGCAAGACTGGACTCCCTGCCGAAATCCTTGCCGATGCAGAGGAGATTGTGGGGAGCGATTATGTGAACATGGACCGTTACCTGCTCGATATTGCCCGTGACCGCCGTTATTGGGAGAACAAGCGGCAGGCTATCCGCCAGAAAGAGAAGAAACTGGAGGAGACCCTTGCCCGGTATGAGAATGATGCCGAGAACCTGCGGCAGCACCGGCGCGAGATTCTTGCCGAGGCGAAAGAGGAGGCAAAGAAGATTCTCGACGGATCCAACGCCTCGATCGAGAGGGCGATACGCGAGATACGCGAGGCGCAGGCCGACCGCGAACGCACTCTGGCGGCCCGCGAGGCGCTTAAAAAGGAAAAGACTGACCTCCTGAGCGAAAAGGTATCGGAGAACCGTCTGCTGCGGAAAGCGCCGAAAGCTCGCGCCAACAAGGTGCAGGAAAAGAAATCCGATACGGACCGGAAGCCGCTTGCCGTCGGCGATACGGTGAAACTCGACGGACAGGGTACGCCGGGTAAGATTCTGGAGATCTCCGGAAAGAACGCTACTGTGGCTTTCGGGATGCTCAAGACCCAGGTGAAACTCCAGCGGCTCGTGCGCACCCTGCAGCAGCCTTCGTCCGGGGCGAAGGAGGGAGCGTCGTTCGTGTCGGCTGCCACAGTCAATTCCATGCGCGACCGTCAGCTGGAGTTCTCGCGCGAGATAGATGTGCGCGGTATGCGCGCCGACGAGGCGATCCAGGCCGTGACTTATTTCCTTGACGATGCCATCCAGTTCTCGCAGGGACAGGTACGTGTGCTTCACGGCACCGGGACGGGGGCCCTGCGTCAGGCTATCAGGCAATATCTCGAGACTGTGCCGGGTGTACGGTCATATCGCGACGAGGATGTGCGTTTCGGCGGCGCCGGAATCACAGTGATCGATCTTGCATGAAAACGGTGCCCTCACATCCGTGCCGGTCTGAGGTCGTAGGTTAGATAGGGACTTC
>URZG01000247.1 GCA_900552325.1 uncultured Porphyromonadaceae bacterium
TCTGACAAGTTCCCGGCCATCCGGATACGGTTTGATTCAAGCATTTAAACCAAAGAGGCCTCCGGTTGTCTAATATGTAGGGTCGCGACAGGTCGCGACCGCAACCACCCCCCCCCCAACAATCGCAATAAAACTGACGAAATACAATTCTCTCAATTATAAACTGTTATGAATAACTACTATCAGCCCGGCAACGGTGCCCCGCAGTATTGGCAGCAGCCGGAGATGAGTCTTGACGCCCGCGTTTCGCAGGTGATGAAAAGCGTGTATGTCAAGATGTTCCTCGCCCTCCTCGTGACGGCCGCCGTGTCGGTGGGAGTGGCTGTTTTCAAAACCGACATCTCGCTCACCATAGCCACCAACCGCTGGCTCTACTGGGGTCTGGCTATCGTGGAACTGGTGCTTGTGCTCGCAATATCGTCACGTCTCGACAGGATGGCTCCGGCCATGGCCACAGGCCTCTTCTATCTGTTTGCAGTGGTGAACGGACTGACCCTTTCCATCCTCTGTCTGGCTTTCTCTTTCGCTTCGCTGTTCAAGACGTTCCTTATCTGCGCCGGAACCTTCGGGGCCATGAGTATCTACGGTTATTTCACCAACCGTGACCTCACTAAGGTGGGCTCGTTCCTTTATATGGCTCTTTTCGGTCTTCTTATCCTTCTGGTGGTCAACATCTTCTGGGCCAACAGCACCCTTGACTGGATCATCTCCGGCGCCGGTGTGCTGATTTTCATCGGCCTCACCGCCTGGGATACCCAGAAAATCAAGCAGCTCGCCGCCGCCAACCCCGGCATCGCATCGCAGAACATCGCCACCTGGGGCGCCCTTTCCCTCTACCTCGACTTCATCAACCTCTTCATCTATCTCCTCCGCTTCTTCGGTCGCGAGCGCTGATCCCGGAAGCAGATAAATCCATAACGGAGCCATCCTTTATTTCTACGATATGAGAAATATTGATGGCTCCGTTGTGTTTACGTGACGCGAAATCTCGTTTGTGTTTATTATTATGGAGCTTCAGGAAAATCAAATTCTCGATTTTAAATCAATAAGAAAGATAGAGACTGATAAGGGTATAAAAGACCTTGCCATAAGCTGTGTGGCTTTTGCAAACGCTCAGGGAGGCGAGCTTTATATCGGTTTTGAAGATAGAACAAAACAGCCTTTGCCGGATCAGCGTCTTTCAGAAGATACGCACAATAAAGCACTTGCCAAACTGAAAAGTAACTGTTACCATGTGGCTATGGAGTCCTCCGGAATCCTGGAAGACGAATCAGGCAATCAGTACTTCATCATAAAAGTATTTCCATCTTTGAAATCCTTTGCCTCTACGGCTGACGGACGGTTTTACATTCGGATAGGGGATCAATGTCTGCCGATGCGCAGTGAGGATTTCCAGCGGGTTGCATACGAAAAACAATCATATCAGTAGGAAACGGTCAAGACTAAATTCCGGGTTTCCGATATTCCACGAGACAGGATTATTTCTCTTTGTGACAGTTTAAGGGAATCTGATCGTGTGTCCTCTCATATCCGACAGATGTCGGATGACGAAATATTGGTAAATTACTGTTTGATTGATGACGGCTATCTCACCAATTTGGGCGTGTTATGGCTCGGTGATGATACTCACCGCAGCAGACTTCTATATCCTATTACAGTGCAATATATTGTGTATGATGGACAGGAACAGAAAGTCCGTAAAGTGGATTGGCACGATAATTTGCTGAACCCGAAGGATCTTCTTCTTGCGATAGAGCGTGAAGCTGTGGAGCTGACCTATTCTTTCGATGTGCCTGACGGCCTTTTCAGGAAGCAGATACGTCATTATCATCCTAAACTTCTGAGGGAGTTATTGGTCAATGCTTTCGTTCATAAAAGTTTTACAATCTCGGGGGATATAATGATATGTGTTTTCCCGGATCGTCTTGAAATTTCAAATCCTGGAAGCCTGCCACTTGGAGTTACGGCGGATAATATACTGCATCAACAGGTAAGACGCAATCCACATCTTATACGAATCATGCACGATTTGAATCTGATGGAAGGGGAAGGTTCGGGGTATGATCTTATTTATGAGCTTAATGCATTGGACGTTAAGTCGATGCCGATATTGTACTCTGATTTCAACAGTGTTACTGTCATACAGTATGCCGGTATATTAAACCGTGAACTGTTGCCGCTGTTAGATTATGTGGCACAGAATTTTCCGGCTCTTTCTCAAAAGAATTTAATCGCATTAGGTCTGATTGCACGTAATGAGAAAATTTATGCCACTGATTTAGTTCGTATGTTGCAGCTGAATGAAAACGGCAGGCTGAGACCTTATGTGGAAACCCTTGTCTTTGTAAAGTTGGTGCAGACCCGTGGCGTGAAGAAAGGCACCCAATACCTTTTAGCTCCGAGTGTATTGAAAAATGCGGGCATGAATGTGCCGACGACGCTGAAAACTATAGAGCCTTATCGCCTTAAAGCATTGATAGAAGAAGATCTAAGAAATTATCCTGATAGTCTGCTTGCAGAAATCTCTTCGCGGTTGCCGGATGTAGAACATAAGGATATACAGAAAACAGTCTACAATATGGTCCGAAAAAATGAGATCGAGTCTCATGGAAGTAAAACCTATAAACGTTATCGTTTAAAGGCATAAAAAAAAAGAATAAAAAAGAAAAATCGCTGTATGTGGATGTAACATCTTGATATACAACTATTAGCATTTGTGGTATACCTGTATTTTAACAAAAAGAAAAAGTTTTTACGGTCGGAGAATACTGCCGAAAATGCGGTGGATTGAGGCGTAAGTAGGTAGGAATCGGTATATTTGCAGTATGGAAAAGGTTTATAAATCCAGAGTGGCGCGTTGGTATCTATGGACTTGTGTCGGAGTAGCCGCGGCGTTCGTAGGTTCTATACTTTTGTGTTATTATTCCACATGGATACTACTTATTGATGTGGTGTTTGTGGGTATATGCGTGGCCCTGATGTTGGATATGTTATTCCATACAGACTACACGATAAGGGGTGATAAGCTGGAGATAAGATGCGGGATATTGTTCCGTATGACATTGCCTGTAAGCCGGATAATCGAGATAAGCCATAAATCGACAATGTTGTCCGCGCCGGCCTTGTCGGCGAAGCGGATCGGCATAAGATACGGCCGGAAAAACTGGGTTTATGTTTCACCGCAGAACCGGGAAGATTTTATCTCGGATCTCCGATCCATAAATCCCGAAATCGCCATAAGCTGACAGGCACACGTTCTAAATTCTGATTCACCTCCACCTCTAAAAGCCTGTGATCCCATAATGTAAGAGGATGTATCAAAATTGCCTGAAACGGTTTTTGCTGTAGGGACGCTCCGTGGAG
>URZG01000248.1 GCA_900552325.1 uncultured Porphyromonadaceae bacterium
CCGGCGCAAATGCGCCTTATCAAGGGGTTAACCACAGCAACGGTCTTCGACCGAAAACTGACGTTTATTATTTCTTCGGTATCCCGATCGCTATAACGCTCCGCGGCTAAGTTAGTCAAAAGATTGACAGCTAATGGGAGCGTCCCTACAGTTTGATGAGATTCGGCAATTTTGATATTACCCTATTGCGGTAATATTAAATACGGTGTGTGTTTCCTTTCTGCCATTGGTAGATTCTTCCCTGCGCGCCTCAACGAATAGAATTAAAGATTTATACTTTGCTAAACAATAACTGTTAAAAGACTTTAAAATGAACCAAAATGAACCGTTGCCTTTATTGATGGATTTACATTTTTGCGGTAATTTTGAGAATCGATTTACTTTCGTTCAATCAGTGAATGACTTATAAATTCTTCATTATGCAAGTTCTCTTATATATTTTCATTCTTTGTGCTGTTGCATCCAGTGCACAAGAGATGCATCTCTTTGATATGATAGAGTCGCATGGCGCTCTGCTTAAAATTATTGAGGTTGTTCCCCATGCGATATGGTGCCTGGCCGAAACCGGCATTATGATCGCCGTTTTCATAATGATGAAAAAACGGATCTCACATATCGCGTCGCGATATAATTCATTGTGGATCGCGTTGTTGGTTTTATGTGGAGTCGCCGGAATATTCGACATTATAGACTATGGCAAAGAGGAATCCTTTATTACCTTGTTGGGAACCCTTATCGTCCTTGCCATGATAGTGGTAATGGCTGTTCTTGGTTATAAAATCGCCCGCAATTATGATGGAAAGATCCGCACGATAGGCAATGTATTTACCTATGCACCCGGTGTTTGCTTGATAATAGGGTTACTGATAATGGCGATGCTGCCTGACAGTTTCGGGGAACTCGATACAAGGACATACGATTATGGCGGTGCCTATATCCGTTATGAGCAGTCATTCAATACCTCTACCATCGTATTGACTATTGTCATGGTCATTGTATCGGCACTCATGGAAATTATTCCGGTTGCTGCCTGTACTGAATATATCCGTACTACCGGTGCAAGTGACGATGATCTCAGTTCCAAGGATGAATCCGATAATATTTCGGAAACTGAAGCTAAACCCGACATGGCCGTTGGAACCGAGGCTGTTGCCTCCCCATCTCCAGACATTTCCGAAGAAAAAGTCTGCAATTTCGATGATGTTACTGAGGAAGAACCTTCCAAATCTCGGAAAAAGAAATTTGCTATTATTTTTAGCATCGTATTGGCTGTAATAGCCGGAGTCGCTATATGGGTATACACAAAAAGCGATGACAAAGTGGGCAATAATAACATTGCAGCCGAGGCCATATATGAAAACGGCCGCAAAATAATCTTTACCTCTGACCATAAAGTGAAGTTTATGGATGAAGGCGAAAATGAAGAGGATGTTTGTGCTTCCTCGGAAGGTCGTTGGTGGATGGATGGAGGTGTGCTGGTGTGTTTCACGGGCGAGGGTACATCCCATTTTTCAATTATTGACGGATATGAGTATCAGGGTGAATATCGAAGTGAGGACGGCATGTGCTACAATGAGGAATGGGTCGGAGACCAAGAAACCGGCGGTTTGGATGATGTCGGCTACTATCCAACCCCATCTAAAGGGACTAAGTTGAAGAGCTTCAAATGGTTTACGGATATTGAAAAAACATTAAAAGAAACGGCATCACAAGATTATCCTGTGCAATCACATAAACTTGACGTCATAGCACATAATGGCACTACAGAACCTTTGCCGCCACATAAAGACACTACCTACGAAGCTGATAGATTAGTTGATGGTAACCCGTCAACAGCATGGGCTATGAGATTTGAGCCTTCTGAAAATACCCAATCGCCCATCTGGGGGCCCATCATAGAGTTCAAAGAGAACGGTAAAATCGATTATGTGGTAATCTATAATGGATACGGTAAAAGTAATGGACTATATGAAAAGAACTCACGTCCGGCATGGATTACAATATATCGTCCTATAGCTCCTGATACAGGTGAACCGGAATCCAAAGACATATTGTATGATGGCCCTCTTAAAGATACCATGGAACCTCAAAAATTGGCGGTTAATAAAGAATTTGATTATTCCAGGTCAATATCTGAATTGACCATAAAGTTACCTCGGTATAGCGAGGATAATTATTATAGAGGTACCACCTATGACGATCTCGTTATCTCAGAAATTGAATTTTGGGGTCATTAAGTATTAATGATAGCATGAAGTCTTTCAGATTCTAGATAGATTCATTGCGCAGGTTATCGTGGCCTTGGATGACGGCGATTTACATATCTGCGATATTAGGAGTGGCTTGGTCAATCCCCCTATGGCGCGGCATTTGCAGGCTGTGGATAAAATAGAGTTCACGACTTTCGGCAATATGCCGCTGCTGGCAGATCTGAAAGGAGAAGTCGCTACTTTAAAAACTCGGCTGAAATATCATTCTTGCGGCATATATTCCTATACGACATACTACAATGGTACGTATGTGGTGGCTCTAAAGTCATTGCTGTAAGGAATCTCTACATCCGGGTAAACTTAAGCCGGTGTGCCAGATTCAGGAATCGGGCACACCGGCTTAGTTTATGAGGTTCTTAATGAGGACTCGAATCAGCCGTTCATGGAGCGGAGGAGTTCGTCGTTGTCGCGTGTTTTCTCCATCTGGTCCTTGATGAACTCCATGGCCTCCATTGATGTGCGGTCGGAGAGATAGCGGCGGAGAACCCACATGCGGCTGAGGGTCTCGGGACGCAACAGCAGGTCGTCGCGGCGCGTGGAGGAGGCGGTAATATCCACGGCGGGGAAGATGCGTTTGTTGGAGAGTTTGCGGTCAAGCTGCAGCTCCATGTTGCCGGTTCCCTTGAATTCCTCGAAAATCACTTCGTCCATCTTCGATGAGGTTTCGGTAAGGGCTGTGGCGATGATGGTCAGCGAGCCGCCGTTCTCTATCTTGCGGGCCGCGCCGAAGAAGCGCTTGGGTTTCTGGAGGGCGTTGGCGTCGACGCCACCCGAGAGGATTTTGCCCGAGGCGGGCTGTGCCGTATTGTAGGCGCGTGCGAGGCGGGTGATGGAGTCGAGAAGAATCACCACGTCGTGGCCACATTCCACCATGCGCTTGGCTTTCTCGAGCACGATACCTGCGATCTGCACGTGGCGGTCGGCCGGTTCGTCGAAGGTCGAGGCGATGACTTCGGCATTTACCGAGCGGGCCATGTCGGTAACCTCCTCGGGGCGCTCGTCGATCAGGAGGATCATGATGTAGACCTCCGGATGGTTCTCGGCGATAGCGTTGGCTATATCTTTGAGCAGGATTGTCTTACCGGTTTTC
>URZG01000249.1 GCA_900552325.1 uncultured Porphyromonadaceae bacterium
AACCGAGGGGATAGGAATGAACTTTCGCGGTTACATTTCTGTTTCAAATATAGAACCCCTAATTATGAAAGGAGACAGATTATGAAAGCCGTGAAATTTTATACCCACGCCATTGCCGAGAGTTTTATGAAAGCAGGCCGAACGACGGTGGACTATGCCAGGAACCGCTTGCGGATGCTCCTGACTGCGGCTATCGTAGTTACTGGATGCCAGTGGGCGATGGCTTTGGCCGAGGCTGACGCCGAAGCCGACAAGGCACCTTCGGTAGTACCTCCTGCCGGGATGCAGATGCCCCCGGGATATACCGGCATAGGCCCGGTGGTGCAGGGGTCGGTGTCGTTCGAGAGTATTCCCACTAAATCGCGCAAGTTCCTGCAGAAGAACTGCGACGGACACGCTATCGTCAAATGCGAGAAGCAGTTTGCTTCGGGCGATTATGAGATTTCGCTGGCCGACGGCATAGATATGGAATTCGATTCAAAGGGCCATATGACGGAGATCCAGGCCCCCGACGGATATTCCCTTTCACCGCAGCTTCTCAGAGCGGTCGTCCCCGGAAAACTCTACAGGCTGCTTGTTCACAACGGTTTTCAGCAGAGTGTCGAATCAGTACACCGCGACAGGGCCGGTTACCGGCTGGAGATTTCGGACCCGGTGTTCGACACCGTGTGCTACGATTCGTCAGGAGTCCTTACTCTTGTCGTTGAAAAATAACCCGTGTGGATTACAAACACATATACCGTTGTATGAAAACGGAGAGAATCATTCCCCAATCTCTCTATATATTTCCTGGAAGTGTCTGCCGCGGCAGGCACTTCTCTTTTGAAGAAAGGTCTCGGAACAAAAGTATGTTATACAACATAAATTGAGCCCTAAGTGAGAAATAAATAAAAATGTAAAGATATTGTAACGTAAAAATCGCGCGGATATGGATATTTTATTATAACTTTGAAAGCGTAAAAGAAAGGTGCAGGCATGAGTGCTTTCGCAAGATTGAATAAGCGGGCTATCCTTAGTGGATTAACAACTTTTAACGTCTTGTGTGCGCTATAAACCCGAAATTCATCGTAACTTTGCCTCGCTTTTCCGAAGCACTCCCATCCTGTCGGAGTATGAATCAAGGCCATGAGGCACCTCTCGGTCTCCACAGGAAAATCTTAGTTAACCCGTCCAGTCTGCGTTTTTTATCCTGAAACATCATGTCAGAAAAAATCAAGATTTCCGATGCTGATGTCCGGTTTATGGAAATGGCTGCGGATATCGCAGAGAAAAACATCGACCGCGGAGGCGGTCCGTTTGGAGCAGTGATAGTGCGGAATGGTGAAGTGGTGGCTACCGGTGCCAATACCGTGACGCTTGCCAACGATCCTACCGCTCATGCCGAAGTCAACGCCATAAGGGAAGCCTGCCGTCAGCTCGGCACATTCTCTCTTAAGGATTGCGTGGTCTACAGCTCATGCGAGCCTTGCCCGATGTGTCTTTCGGCTTTGTACTGGGCCGGAGTGAAACGGATCTATTTCGGTAATACCAAAGAGGATGCCGATGCGATTAATTTCTCCGACGGGTTTATCTACAGGGAGCTGGAGAAGCCGCGTGTTGACAGGGTTCTGCCCTGCATCCACGTAGATTCTGAAAAAAATATACTCGCGTTCCAGAAATGGGCCGCGAAAAAAGATAAGATTGAATATTGATTGATTAGAGATTGAATATTGGAGATTGAATTATTGACATTGCGTTGATTAGAATACTGATTGCACCTAATTATTGGTACATTGTTTGTTTCTTAAACTGGTCAAACAATTACAAGAATAGGATAAGTAAAGAATCAGAAGAATACTGATAAGTTTGTTTCATATACAAATGCCAATAAGGAAGGAGCCGGGAACGATGTGAATCGATCTCGGTTTCGTTTTTTATATACTTATACTTCTTTTCTCCGTTTCCTCTCGACAAAAAACTCACCGTCCGATTTATGCGAGTGTATCGGAATTGCCTGAAATGGTTTTGCGGTCATCAACCGATAACCCCGCGCCTCCGGCGCTTGCCGGAGGACCGCACGGAAAATTGTGGACTGTCTGTGGCGGGTCAGTCGGGGAGGAGGGAGGAGATATAGGCCTGCACGTCGGCACGGAAGGAATCGCTGACCGGTATCTGATGGTCGTCGATTATGATATTTCCGCGCTCTATGGTACTGATTTTGGTGAGGTTCACGATGAATGACCGGTGCACGCGCATGAATGATGCCGACGGGAGGACCCGCTCAAGTGACTTGAGGCTCAGAAGCGACACTGTGGGCCGTGCGTCTCCGGCCACATATATCTTCACATAATCTTTCAGCCCCTCGATAAAAAGTATGTCGGCCTTTGGAATCTGACGCAGACGGTATTCGGTCTTCACCATGAGGTAATCGCTCTCGGCCGCCGGTGTGGATGTTGTCACCGGGGTGCCCGGCTGTGCCGGGATGTCGCCGGCGGCGCGTTCCACGGCCTCCAGGAATTCCGAGTAGCTTACCGGTTTCAGAAGGTAGCCTATGGCGTTGACCTTGTAGCCTTCGATCGCGTAGTTGGCGTAAGCCGTTGTGAAGATCACCCGTGTGGCGCGTGGCAGGATCCGTGCGAATTCCAGCCCGGAAAGCTGAGGCATCTGTATGTCAAGGAACAGCAGGGATATTTCGCCCGACGAGATCACGGAGAACGCATCCTGTGCCGAATTGAACACTCCGGCAAGTTCCAGCGACGGGGTGCGCCGCACATAATTCGCTATCAGTTCGGCTGCGAGAGGCTCGTCGTCGATCACGCAGCATTTCAGTTTCGTGGAGGTCATCGTGATGAGGGTTTGATGGTGAGTGTGACGGTGAAAAGTGAACCGGTGTCAGCGATATGGAGAGAGGCGTTGTTGCCGTAGATTAGGTTCAGGCGTCGCCGCAGGTTCTGCAGACCGATGCCGCTGTTTTCGGTATGGCGTTTGTCGGAGGGGGAGAAGGTGTTTTCGGCTACGCATCTGATCTCTCTGGCGTCGGCATGTATGTCTATGGCCACATAACTGCGGGGTGCGCCGGTGTCGCAGTGCTTGAACGCGTTTTCTATGATGGATATGAACAGGAGCGGGGCGATCTCCGTTTTTCCGGCGCCGGCAGGGATGTCGATATCGAGGCGTACATCGGTTGTGGAGCCCAGCCGCAGTTTCATCAGCTGCACGTAGGACTGCACGAACTCGGTTTCGCGCTGCAGTTCCACTTTCGGCGAGTCTTCATAGAGCACATACCGCAACATGCCGCTGAGGCGGTGTACGGCTTCCTGCGCCGCATCGGGGTTGACGGCGATCAGGGCGTAGATCATGTTGAGGGTGTTGAA
>URZG01000250.1 GCA_900552325.1 uncultured Porphyromonadaceae bacterium
CACATGAGCCTCTCGCCGACATCCTATCCTCTCCCACTCCAGTAATTTCACCAAGGCTACAACATGAAGAAAATACTTGCAATAAACCCAGGTTCGACTTCAACAAAGATAGCGGTCTTTGAAGACTCAAAAGGGGTGATGAGCCATACCATCCGACACTCAGTTGAGGAACTCAGCCCGTTTCCCAAGGCTATCGACCAGATGGATTACCGGCGTCAGCTTGTGCTCGACACCCTTGCTAAAGAGAACATTCCGTTTGAATTCGACGCCATAATCGGCCGCGGAGGTCTTTTGCGCCCTATCCCGGGAGGAGTGTATGAAGTCAACGAACAGATGGTTTATGACCTTCTCCATGCCCGGCGCGACCATGCATGCAACCTCGGTGCACTGCTTGCCTATAATCTCGCCCGGGAAATCTCAGGATGCCCCGCATTTATGGCCGACCCCGGTGTCGTGGATGAAATGAATGAGATCGCGCGGGTGACCGGCTCCCCTATCATGCCCCGTATCACAACGTGGCATGCCCTCAACCAGCGAGCCATCGGTCGCCGTTACGCCAAGGATCTTTCTTCGGAAAAAGGCTCCAGAATCCGTTATGAAGAGCTTAATCTGATTATATGCCACCTCGGAGGAGGAATCTCTATAGGGGCACATTCCGGCGGTAAATGTATCGACGTCAACAACGCCCTTGACGGAGAGGGGCCCTTCTCGCCCGAACGTGCGGGCACCCTCCCCTCCGGCGCTCTTATAGATCTCTGCTACTCGGGCAGATATACCCAGCATGAGCTGAAGAAACGTATCAGCGGCAAAGCCGGTCTTGCGGCCCACCTCGGCACGGTATCTGTGCCGGAAATAGAGCAGCGCATAAAGGACGGCGACGAGAACGCCCGACTTGTGCTCGACGCCATGGCCTACCAGATAGCCAAATCAGTCGGAGCCCTCACACCGGTTCTTTACGGGAAAGTCGACGCCATCCTTATCACCGGAGGAATCGCCTATTCAAAATATGTGACCGGGCAGATTATAGAACGCGTGCGCCACATCGCTCCCTTGAAAATATATCCCGGTGAGGATGAGCTGGAGGCCCTTGCGCTCAATGCGCTCGGAGCTTTAAGCGGAGAACTGCCTGTCAACGAATACACGTCGCTTGAAGCAGCTCCCTGGGCCGCTTTTGCTGACGCCTGATAAATTTTTGCGATGTATTTCAGATATTGCCCTGACTGCGGCGCACTGCTTTCGCCACGGGATCTCGGAGATGACAAGAACATACCCTGGTGCGACAACTGCGGCAAACCGTGGTTTCCGATGTTTCCGACCTGCGTTATATCTCTTGTTCATAACAGCCGCGGCGAAGTATTGCTTCTTCACCAGAATTATATATCCGCGAAGTATGCCAATCTTGTGAGCGGATATATGCAACCCGGAGAAACAGCTGAAGAAGCCGCCGTACGTGAAATTCGTGAAGAGACAGGGCTCGAAGTCGTGTCTCTGCGCCAAGCGGGCACATACTGGTTCGCTAAAAAAGAGATGCTTATGATCGGCTTCACGGCACTTGTTTCCGACGATTCAGAGGTGGTGTTATCCGGTGAAGTCGATTCCGCAGAATGGGCAGAAGCCGCGGAGGCGGTCAGGAAAGTTCACCCGGAAGGCTCGGTTTCCCACACTCTTTGTGCGCTCCACCTCACGCGGATAAGTCAGAAATAGAAACGGAACATATCAAAAGAAAGCGGATATATGGCCCGTGCCATATATCCGCCTTTTTCGATAATATAAGGATCAGCGCCGTATCCGGCGGTTTACTTCTGCCTGGATGGCAGAATAGTTTGCACCAAGCCGCGCTTTTCTTACGTTACCGTTGCCATAGTCACCGCGGATAACTTTGATTGCCTCCGCCTCGATATCACCGGAGGTTCCGCCGTCGCAGTACCGGCTGAGGCTTCATGGGTATTCGTTGCAGGAGCAACGGATTCTGCCGGAGCGGAAGGATCCGAAGCAGCGCTCTCTTCGGCAGCTGACGCTTCAGTGGCAGTGTCCTCTGTGGCGGTTCCGCCGGATGAATCAGATGCGGTTTCATCCATATCGTCTGCCGGAGCGACCTGCTCGACAACGGTTTCCTCCGATGCCTTCTGAGAGGACTCACAACCTCGTATACAGGCTATGACGATAACGATCAGCACTATTGCCGAACAGATCCATATCCATGTCATTTTCATCGGTTTGCCCGTATCAGGAGCCTCGGGGAATTCTGAGGAGGGAACGTTATCGGCTACAGACTCTTCTGTTGGCGTCACAACATCGGCCGGCTGCTCCTTTTCAAGGTCAAAGCTACGTTTTTTCGTCTTCTCGAGACTGAAATTCCGGCTGCTTTTTCTATTCTTATCACTTTCCTGTGCCATAGTGTTTTAGTGATAGCGGTTATTATAGATGATCAGCGCATTGTTTATGCCACCTCACCCATAATTTCAACAATTACCTGTGGCAAAAGATCAAGCGTAAATGTCGATGAGGGTCTGTAATCCGCCGTCATGGCCGTCACCAATGGCAACGAATTCCCAGTCACCGTCAGCGTTGACCGCCAGTTTGGCCGCTTCTACTGCGGTCTCGCTCGAGAACTTCTCTTTAAGGTCATACCGACACAGTTCCTCGCCGGTAGCTTCGTTCACGATAGTAATAGAGGGTTCGCGTACGGATCCGAAAGTCATTCCGTCCTTGTCGCCGTGATAAATGGTGGCACAGAAGATGATTTCAGAAACGGCGGGAGCGACTTTTGAGAGATCCACGTGCATGGTCTCGCCGCTTTCTTCACCTTCATCATCACCATCGCCGAGATCATCGGCCGACCCAAGCACAGCTCCGTCTGCCGACACTGGCACGGTAGCTGCCATCCAGGCCCGCTTGTTACCGCGAACCGATTTGTTGAACGGCTCATATACACCCGTGTTCGGATTGGCACGGCGCTGCGAGTTATAGAATACGAAGTCTGCGTCATCGCCGATAACCCCGTCGTCACCTACAAGGAAGGCAGTGGCATCCAGGTCAGCACCCGATTTCCAGTTTAGGTCAACGCGGATTTTTTCAAGGTCGCTACCCTTGTCGAGGGTAAACCGGTCACCCTTCTCGATTTGGAATCTTCCCATATTTTTATTATTACTGTCCGCTAAACCATAAAGCAGTGAGTCCAACTTTCTGATAATTAGAAGTTGGGCTTACTTTTTGTTTCGGCCAAGCCCCCCTAGTCAAATTCAGGCTATAGAAGAGGTGATTC
>URZG01000251.1 GCA_900552325.1 uncultured Porphyromonadaceae bacterium
TCGGCATATCGGCTGTCAACGCCCTCATGTTGTCGCCGGCATTGTGTGCCCTTATGCTGCGCCCTCATACGGATTCCGGGAAAGCTCACGGCTTCGCGCAAAGGTACAGGATCGCGTTCAATGCAACTTTCAATCATCTCACGCAGCGATATGTGCGGGGAGTGATATTTTTCGTGCGCCATAAACCGGTGATGTGGTGCGCTCTCGCTGTGGCGGCAGGATTACTTGTGTTTCTGATGAACACCACGCGTACCGGACTTGTGCCCGATGAGGATACCGGCTTGATCATGGTGAATATCACCACTCCTCCCGGATCATCCGTGGCACGTACAAACGAGATAATGAAAAAAATCGAACAACATATCGACAGTATTCCGGAGATAGAATTTTACAGCGAGACTGTGGGTTATGCCCTTATCGGAGGTGCCGGACCGTCGAGCGGTATGCTGATTGTGAAACTTCGCAACTGGGCAGACCGTAACGACGCCGGAAGCGATGCCCAAAGTGTGGTTGACCGGATAAACGCTATCGGTATGGATATCCCTGATGTGTCGGTTTTCGCATTCCTGCCGCCGCTTATCGACGGTTACGGCGTAAGCAGCGGTTTTGAAATCAACCTTCAGGATCAGGCCGGTGTCAGGGCCGACTCGCTTTTCTCCACAGGGCAGAAGTTCATATCCGCATTGCAGAAACGCCCGGAGATTTCAGCCGCGTACTCTACGTTCAATGTCTCTTTCCCTCAATATACCGTGGAGGTGGATCCTGTGAAATGTGAACGTGCGGGGATCACGGCCGATGCCGTACTCGAGACCCTCGCCTGATATTACAGCGGGGCATACGTGTCGAACTTCAATCGTTTTTCCAAACTATATCGCGTTATGATTCAGGCTTCGCCTGATTATCGTGTGGATGTGGCGTCGCTTGACAGAATAATGACTCGCACCCCTTCGGGCATGGCGCCGCTGAGTAATTTCGTGACCATCACAAAGGATTACGGTCCCGAGTCTGTAAGCCGTTTCAACCTTTACAGCTCAATGGGTATAAATGGAGAGACCGCCCCGGGTTATAGCTCCGGCGACGTAATCCGGGCTGTGCGCGAGACTGCCGAAGAGATTCTGCCTAAAGGGTATGGGTATGAGTTCTCCGGCATCTCACGCGAGGAGAGCGAGACGTCGGACAACACAGTGTTGATCTTCATGTTCTGTCTGGTGTTCGTTTATCTTATCCTCTGCGGTCTTTACGAAAGTTTCCTTGTGCCGTTCTCGGTACTTCTTTCCGTGCCTTTCGGTCTGATGGGCAGTTTCCTGTTTGCAAAAATGATGGGGCTGGAGAATAACATCTACCTCCAGACGGGACTTATAATGCTTATCGGTCTGCTTGCAAAGACTGCGATTCTTGTTACCGGATATGCCGTAGACAGGCGTAAGGCCGGAATGTCGCTGATCCAGTCGGCTGTCGGAGCGGCGAAGGCCGTTTCCGTCCTATTCTGATGACCGTGCTGGCAATGATCTTCGGACTGCTGCCACTTATGTTCTCTTCCGGTGCCGGAGCGAACGGCAACAGTTCTCTCGGATCAGGAGTGGTAGGCGGTCTTGTCGTCGGCGCGTTGGCATTGTTGTTTTTCGTGCCTGCGATGTTCATTGTTTTCCAGGCACTGCAGGAAAGGATACACCCCGTGCAGTTCGGTGAAGGTAAATTTCCGGATCTGCAGATAGAGGCTGAAAAAGAGGATATAAAAATCCAGAAAAAGAAAAAAGGAGAATGAGACAGACAATAATCGCGACAGTATTGCTGCTTCTTGCTTCAAGCTGCTCGACTTATAAGAAATACAGCCGTCCGGAAGAGATCGGAACGACCGGTCTCTTCGGAGATTCTATTTCATATACCGATACCGCCACGATCGCCTCTGTTCCATGGCGTAGTTTTTTCCGTGATCCCGATCTGCAGTCTTTGATAGACACGGGGCTGACGAACAATTCGGATCTGGAGATCGCTTCCTTGCGCGTAGCGCAGGCCGAAGCCTCGCTTTATGCCGCACGTCTGGCCTATCTTCCGGCGGTTTCGTTTAATCCTCAGGGATCGGTCGGAAGGTATGATGATACGAAGTTGCCGTCCACATATTCCATCGGGCTTTCGTCTGATTGGGAAATTGATATTGCCGGCCGTGTGACAAATGAGAAAAGAGGTGCGTTGGCAACCCTGATGCAGCAGAACAGTTATCGTCAGGCGGTGTCGACCCAGCTTATTGCTACGATAGCCAATACCTATTTCAATCTTCTGGCACTGGATGAACAGCTGTCGATTTCCACAGAGTCGCTTGGTGCATGGGATGAGATAATCCGCATATTAGAGGTCCGCAAGCGGGTGGGAGAGAGTAATGAGGCTTCCGTGGCTCAGGCCAGGGCTAACCGTCTTGAAGTGGAAAATTCCATATTGTCGCTTTCGCAGCAAGTGACTGAAATGGAAAATTCCATGTGTACTTTGTTGGGATGGACGCCCCGGTCTATCCGGCGTGGCGAACTTAAAGGTCAGGTTTTCCCGGATTCACTTGCCGTAGGCGTTCCGCTTCAGATGCTTGAAAACCGTCCGGATATAAGGGAGGCGGAATATGCATTGCAGTCCGCCTTTTATTCCACAAACATTGCCCGGGCAGCATTTTATCCTTCATTGACACTAAGCGGTACTCTCGGTTGGACCAACAACAGCGGCGTGGCAGTGGTAAACCCCGGCAACTGGCTTCTTAATGCGATAGGATCGCTGGTGCAGCCTGTCTTCAATAACGGACGCAATGTGGCCAATCTGAGGATCGCCGAGGCTGCACAACAGGAGGCTTCGGTGCGTTTCAGGCAGAAGTTGCTGGATGCAGACGCGGAGGTGAACAATGCGCTTACCCGCTGGCAGACTGCTGACAGACGGCTTGAGGTGAGCCGTCGGCAGATCGAGGCTCTTGAAAATGCGGTGAGGAGCACCAGATTACTCATGGATCACAGCGACGGAGGCAGCTATCTGGAGGTATTGACAGCCCAGCAGTCGCTGCTTGCGGCACAACTCACCGGATGTCAGGAGGCTTCCGACAAGATCCGGGCAGTAATTCAACTATACCTGCGCTGGGAGGCGGACGCTGAAAGAATCCCGATGGAGATTCCCTGTTGCATCGGGGTGATATAATGGTTCCTCCGGGTAAAAATAATCCGGTGTGTAAAAATCGATTTTTACACACCGGATTATTTTCGGGTATTATTCCGTGGCGCGGTTTATT
>URZG01000252.1 GCA_900552325.1 uncultured Porphyromonadaceae bacterium
ACCGCCATCGGGAAGTTTGGCAAGGAAATGGCGCTCGAGCACACTGTAGAGCGAGAACTCCACCATCTTCGGATCGACGAGCACGAATTTCAGTTCAGCCGGATGTTTCTTATACAGAAGTGATGCGATGATGGTGTTGAGACCTACAGACTTACCCATACCGGTGGCACCGGCGACGAGCAGGTGGGGCATCTTGGCAAGATCCGCGATATAGACCTCGTTGGAGATTGTGGCACCCATTGCCATGGGAAGCTTCATGTTACATTCGCGGAATGCCTTCGAGCCGAGAACCGAACGTATGGAGACAGTCTGCGGATCCTTGTTCGGCACCTCGATACCGATAGTGCCTTTCCCCGGAATAGGAGCTATGATTCGTATGCCGAGGGCGGCCAGCGACATCGCGATATCATCCTCCAGGCGCTTTATCTTGGCGATACGCACCCCTTCGGCCGGGATAATTTCGTAGAGAGTCACCGTAGGACCCACGGTAGCCTTTATTTTCGAGATGGGTATGCCGTAATCGTTGAGAGTCTTGGTGATGCGTTCCTGGTTCTCCTCCTGCTCCTCAAGGTCCACACTGGCCGATTTGGCCGAGCGTTCCACAAGGAGATCAAGTGGCGGACGCTCATAACGCGACAGTTCAGCTGTCGGATCGAACAACTTGAGTTCCTTTTCAGGCTCGGTGGCCTCCTCGATCTGCGGGGCCTCCACCTTGAAGGCCGGTTCATCCGGCTCATCCGACTCCTCGGACTGCACCGTGACCGCAGGTGCGGGCAATGCGCTCCTCTTTTCGTCACGAGCCACGGCATCATCGTCGTCGGAATCATCCGCTTCCGAACCGAAACCACACAAGGAGTCGGTGATGCCCCCTTTGCGGACCTGCACCTGACACGATTTTTCCGGTTCGTCATACGCCGAGGATTTCTCCTCATCATTTTCATCGCCGAATTCACCGGAAAGGTCCTCTTCCCTGTCATATCCGGCATTGTCCGTAGTTTCGTCCCTTTCCTCAGGCAACGCTATAAGATCGGGATCGCTCTCTTCGTCGCGCCTCATTCCGGAGATTTCGAGAGCGCCCGTGTCCAGCGCATCGGGATCACGCTCTTCCTCCTCGTTCGGGGAATCATCGAAGCCGAGCGTTTCAAGAAGACCTGAACGGCCCTCCTCTTTTACCGATTCCTCCACGGCATCGGTACTCTCGCTGAATTTCGACTCCTCCATAGCCTTGCGCACTTTCTCGCGGGCCTCCTCCTGTTCCAGGGCCAGCTGCTCGGCTTTGGCCCGACGGGCAGCCTTGATAGAGCGGTACTTACTGATCAGCCGGGCTATATCATTGAGGTAAACATAGATTACAACGGCAACCATGAGCAGACTCACCAGCGCGGCACCTATCCAGTCGGCGTAACTTTGAATGAGTTTGTTCATATAGAGCCCGTGGTCACCTCCGAGCGATATATCGGCGCCGCACCAAAGCGTGACAAGTCCCAGTACGAGCGATGCCGTCACCGCCACGAGGAGCGATTTGAACGTGAGCGACCAGAAACTGCATTTCTTTATCCCCATAAGAGCCAGTCCTAACAGCACGAGGTACACAAGACCTACGAGCGAACCCAGACCGAGTCCGTGAGTGAATATCGTTTCGGAGAGAGCGGCTCCCAGCGGTCCCCCGTTGTTGTTTACCTTTGCTCCGGCAGCCACCATCTGTCCGACCGACTGGCCGGTCACCACACTCTGATCCTCGCTGCCGCTGCGTATCCATGATATCGCGGCAATGGCCACATATACCGCCACGCAGATAAGAGCCACACCGAGCACGGCACGGGTACGCTTGTCAAGTATGAATTTCACGATACCCCATTCCCGGAACGGCACGCGCTCCTTGGGTTTGGGCTGCACCGCTGGTTCTGCGGTATCGGCAGCACTGCGGCGCTGCTCGCGTAGCGACTGCTGCCGACGTGTGCGGGCAGTGTTTCGGGCGCCTTCGCGGGAGTTCCGGTTCTGCTGGGCCGGAGTATTCTCGCGCAGACCGGGAGCGGTGCGTTCCCGTCGTTCCTGGCCACCGAGCCTCCCCTCCTCCTCAAAATTCCGGGAGCGCCTGCGTGCGGGTTCGCGCATGGATCGGCGCTGCGCCGCATTGCTCTTGAGCTCCTCCTCGTCGAGGTATAGCCTGTCTGGGTCGTAATCTATTCCGTTAGGAGAGTAGTTATATGAGTCCATCGTGGGATAATCGGTTGATTTATATGATTGCCGGGAGCGTGTGCGTTTGTCAACAGTGTTTACCCGGGTATTCTGAGATGCAAATTTACGCATTTAAAATCTAAAAAGCTATCGCCTGCGGAACCAATATTCGGGTGAAAGGTGATTTTTTTGTGGCATTGAACTATTTTCACTAACTTTGTGGTCGCGAAATTTCAATAAACGAACAAAATACATCACCATTTTTATGGCAACAACAGCTGATTTCAAGAACGGCATGTGCCTCGATATCGACGGGCAGTACTTCTTTATCGTGGAATTCCTCCACGTAAAACCCGGTAAAGGCCCCGCTTTCGTGCGCACCAAACTCCGCAACGTGAAAACCGGCCGTATCCTTGACAAAACCTGGAACTCCGGTGTGAAAGTAAACGAAGTGCGCATCGAGCGCCGCCCCTACCAGTACTCCTACAAGGATGACATGGGCTATCACTTCCTCCACACCGAAACATGGGAAGAGGTAGTGCTCCCCGGCGAAAGCATCGAAGGCGTACAGTTCCTCAAGGACGGTGATATCGTAGAGGCAATGGTTCACGCCGCCTCCGACACCATCCTCACCTGCGAGCTCCCCGCCAACGTAGTGCTCGAGATCACCTACACCGAACCGGGCATCAAGGGCGACACCGCCACCAACACCCTCAAACCCGCCACAGTTGAGACCGGCGCCGAAATCCGCGTTCCCCTCTTCTGCAACATCGGCGACAAGGTGCGCGTAGACACCCGCAACGGCGCATACCTCGAGCGTGTGAAAGCCTGATACCATTATCCAGGAGACAAAAAACAGAATCCCGTCAACCATGACAGTTGACGGGATTTTTTATCCGGTATGTCACTTGACGATTTTCGGGTCTGTCAGACAGTCGGTAACAAAAAAAGTCCGATACCTTTCAGGCACCGGACTTTTTCGTGACTCGCACAGGATTCAAACCTGTAACCTTCTGATCCGTAGTCAGATGCTCTATTCAG
>URZG01000253.1 GCA_900552325.1 uncultured Porphyromonadaceae bacterium
ATGAATAAAAAAACTTTTAGCGGACAACATTATAATTTTATCTTGCGTCAAAAATTTTATCAGACAGCAATAAAAAAACTGTTGGGATGATGGAGTTAGAGCCGAGGAATTCTTACCGGGGAAAAAATAAAACTGCGCCAATACCCATAAAGTGGGGTATCGGCGCAGTAATCTATGTGAATCTATGTGCCCTCAGGATAATTCCGGGAGGGTGCTATGCCGCATCAGATCCAGCGTGTATAGGCGAAATCCATGCGGTGGGGCAGATCGGCGTTCTTGGGGAAGAGGCGGAAGCCGTAGCGGAATACGCCGGCATCCTTGAGTTTGGCGTTGAGCTGATAGGTGAGCACGTTGCCCTCTTCTTTGATGACCTCGAACTCTTTGGTGTAGGAGAATGTCTCTTCGCTGCCTTCTTTCTTGTAAACAACGAGTTCAAGACCGAGATCACGGCCAAGACCGTTGGTGTCGATGATAGCGCGTACAGTAAAGTCGGTGCCGGTCACGGAATTTGCTACATCGGATGCCTCAACATCGAAGACCTTGATACCATCCCATGCGGCTGCCACTTTCTCTTTCCAGGCCGCGATTTCCTTGGCCTTTGCGTAGTCGTTGGCGGTGAGGGCTTCTGTACGGGTGGCTTCCTTGGTGTAGAAGCGTGCGATATAATCGTCGATCATTCGCTTCATTGTGAAATGAGGTGCGATATGGGCGATGGAGCGCTTGATGTACTGTACCCACTCGGGGGAGTAGCCCTTGGAGTTCTTGGCATAGTAAAGGGGTACGATCTCGTTCTCGAGCATTGAGTAGATTGTAGCTGCGTCGAGCTTGTCCTGCTGTGCCTGATCGGTGTAGGTGCGTTTGTCGGTGAGAGCCCAGCCGGCTTTCTCGTCGAAACGGTAACCCTCATACCACCAGCCGTCAAGCACGGAGAAGTTGAGCACACCGTTCATCTCTGCTTTCTCGCCGGATGTACCGGATGCCTCGAGGGGACGTGTCGGGGTGTTGAGCCAGATATCCACGCCGGTAACGAGACGTTTTGCCACGATCATGTTGTAGTCCTCGAGGAAGATGATCTTGCCGAGGAACTGGGGCATGCGCGAGATCTCCATGATGCGCTTGATCAGGCCCTGGCCTGCGCCGTCGGCGGGGTGTGCCTTGCCGGAGAATACGAACTGCACGGGGAACTGCTCGTTGTTGACGATCTTGGCCAGACGGTCGAGATCGGTGAAGAGGAGGTGTGCGCGCTTGTAGGTGGCGAAGCGGCGGGCGAAGCCGATGATGAGGGCGTTGGGGTTGATCTTATCAACGACCTGCATCACCTGGGTGGGATCACCCTGGTTTGCGAGCCATTTGGCCTTGAAATCGCGTTTCACGAAGTTGATGAATTTGTTTTTCATCGTCATTCGCATGTTCCAGATCTCCTGGTCGGAGCATTTGAGGATGCCTTTCCATGCCTCGGGGTCTTCCTGATGATCGAAAACCTGCTCGCCGAGTTTGTCGGCATAGAATTCCTTCCATTCGGAAGCGGCCCAGGGGGGCATGTGCACGCCGTTGGTCACATAACCGACGTGGCTTTCACGCCAGTTGTAGCCCTTCCAGATACCGGCGAACATCTTCTTCGATACCTCGCCGTGGAGCCAGCTTACGCCGTTGGCTTCCTGGCAGGTGTTGAGTGCGAACACACTCATGGAGAAGCGCTCGTTGGTGTTGGGATTCTCGCGGCCCATGTTCATGAGGTCGTTCCAGGAGATACCGAGTTTGGTGGGATATTCGCCCATGTATTTGCCGAAGAGACCTTCGTCGAAGTAGTCGTGACCTGCGGGCACGGGGGTGTGTACGGTATAGAGCGAGGATGCGCGAACGAGTTCAAGAGCAACCTGGAAGTCAAGATGTTTCTCCTGTACGAAGTCTACGAGACGCTGGAGGTTGAGGAGGGCGGCGTGACCTTCGTTGCAATGGTAAAGTTCGGAGTTCACACCAAGTTTCTTAAGCATGATGATACCGCCTATACCGAGCAGATATTCCTGCTTGATACGGTTCTCCCAGTCACCGCCGTAGAGCTGGTGGGTGATGGGGCGGTCGAATTCGGAGTTCATCTCGAAGTCGGTATCCATCAGATAGAGCTTCATGCGGCCCACGTTCACACGCCATACGTGCGAGTAAATGGTACGTCCAGGATAAGGGACCTCCACGATCATCGGGTGGCCGTTGGCATCCATCACCTGCTCGATGGGAAGCTGGTTGAAGTTCTGAGCCTCGTAGTTGGCGATCTGCTGGCCGTCAACGCTGAGGGTCTGGGTGAAGTAGCCGTAGCGGTAAAGGAAGCCGACAGCGGTCATGGGCACGCAAGAATCGGAAGCCTCCTTGATGTAGTCGCCGGCGAGCACACCGAGACCGCCGGAGTAGATTTTCAGTGCATTGCAGAGGCCGTACTCCATAGAAAAGTATGAAACCGAGGGGATATCGGTACGCATGGGCTTTGCCATGTAGTCCTTGAACATCCCGTAGACATGTTTCAGACGGCCCATCATATCCTTGTCGGCGATCACCTCGTCGAGGCGCTCGGATGAGAGCTGCTGAAGCACCATCACCGGATTCTCGCCGGTAGAGCGCCAAAGATCGGGGTTGAGGTCGCGGAAGAGGGCCTTTGCCTCGGAGTTCCACACCCACCAGAGGTTTTTAGCGAGTTCTTCGAGCGGTTTGAGCTTCGAAGGGAGTTCGGATTTTACCGTAATGTCGCGCCAAGCGGGTGCGTTGGTGTTGCTTACTTGAAGTTTCATTTTCTTTTTCGTAAGATATAATAGGTGTTGTTTTATTCTTTTATATGCTCGCGGCGGTTGTCGACAGCCTTCAGGGCCTGCCGGTACGCCTCGATATAATAGGTCACGAAATAATCCCACTCGGCTTTGGAGGCCGTGGCATGGGCGGCTTTGGAGGCTGCAGCGCGATAGTCGTCGGATGCTTCGGCAAGCTGAAGAAGCGCTCCGGCCAGACGGTCGACAACTTCGTGATAATTCGAGTCGTTGCGCCCGATCACCTCCACTCCGGAATTTTCAAAACCGTTCTTACAGTCGGATAGAACCCACTGCCCGAAACCGGAGAGGGATGTGGTCACGGTAGGCACGCCGAAAGCTAGGCTCTCCAGGGGGGTATAGCCCCAGGGTTCGTAGTACGAGGGGAATGCGGTGGCGTCCATTCCGCCGAGCATGTCGTAAT
>URZG01000254.1 GCA_900552325.1 uncultured Porphyromonadaceae bacterium
GCAGAACGCTTTGGGATACAGACCTTTGTCGATATTCTTTATAGCGTTGTGTACATCTTCCTTAGCCGCGGAGACACCGCGCATCATATATCGTTCGCTCATTGTATAATGTTGTGATGTGATGTTTTAAAAAGAGGTGACTGCCATATAATAGGCGAAAACGGCTGGAGTGACCAGCAGGAGGGAGTCTATGCGGTCGAGTATGCCGCCGTGGCCGGGGAGAAGGTTGCCGGAATCCTTGACGCCGAGGGTGCGCTTGATAAGAGACTCCACGAGGTCGCCCCATGTGCCGAACACGCACACAACGGCACCCAGCCCGAGCATCTGCCAGAGGTTGAACTCCACGCCGAGCCCACGGCCGAAAGCATGGTAGCAGAAAGCGGCGGCAAGACAGAAAGCCAGCCCTCCGAAGAATCCCTCCCACGACTTCTTGGGGGAGATACGCTCAAAAAGCCTGTGCTTGCCGATAAGTGAACCAACACAGAAAGCGCCCGTGTCGCTGAGCCATATCAGGATGAACATACCCAATACGAACCAGCAGTTGGTCATGGCGTAGAGGGCGCACATCAGCCCCATCGGCAGGGCGATGTAAAGCTGACCCATCAGCGAATTGGCGTAGTGCGAGAGGGCATTGCCGTCCTGGATATACAGCTGGCTGACGAAACGCGCCAGCAGATACACCAGATATGCGAAAAGGAATGTTTTCAGGCTCCAGGCGCCGAAAAGGAATCCGGGGAGACTCAGGTCAAGAAAGCAGGCGATACCTGAGATCAGGAAAAACGCGCCTACAATGTCGATAAGCCTGGAGGTGTTGGAGATATGCCCTTTGTTGGCTATACGGTTGAACTCGTTGATACCCAGCACGCCGAAGAGCACGGCCAGGCCCCAGAGCCACCAGCCGCCGGCCATTACCGCACCTACGATAACGGCGATATAAAGCACGCCGGTGAAGAGGCGTGTGAAAACGTTTTTCATTTCGCTATTTGTTTATTCCGCACAAATGTACGCATTTTCCACGATATGACAAAAACGGAGCAGGCAAATGCACCGAACGGCCGGATCCGGAAATCAGCAGACCCGGCAGTTCCGCAGTACTCCGGAAAGCGCTGTTCGGACTTTCCGCTGAGTTCTGTCGGGACTGCCGGGCCTGCTGATTATGCCGGATCAGGCGATATTTATCGCTCGGAAGCGGAATAATTGGGAGCCTCGGAGGTGATGGCTACGTCGTGGGGATGGCTCTCGGCAACACCGGCGTTGGTGATGCGTGTGAAGCGGGCGCTGTGAAGTGCCTCGATATTGGGGGCGCCACAGTAGCCCATACCGGCGCGGAGACCGCCCAGCATCTGGTAAACCACCTCGTAGAGAGTGCCTTTGTAGGGCACGCGGGCAGCGATACCCTCCGGCACGAGTTTCTTGGTGTCGGTCTCGCCGGCCTGGAAGTAGCGGTCCTTGGAACCTTTCTCCATTGCCTCGAGTGAGCCCATGCCGCGGTACGACTTGTATTTGCGGCCATTGTAGATGATGGTGTCGCCGGGCGATTCCTCAGTACCGGCGAGCATGCCGCCGAGCATCACGGAATATCCGCCGGCAGCAAGAGCCTTGACGATGTCGCCGCTGTAACGGATACCGCCGTCGGCGATCAGGGGCACACCGGTGCCTTCGAGAGCCTTGGCAACATCATAAACCGCGGAGAGCTGAGGCACGCCGACCCCGGCGATCACGCGGGTGGTGCATATTGAACCCGGGCCGATACCTACCTTCACACCGTCGGCACCGTTCTCTACGAGGAACTTGGCGGCGGCGCCGGTGGCGATATTGCCTACCACCACATCGATCTGGGGATATTTCTCCTTGACAGCGCGGAGCACGCCTACCACACCGGCGGAATGGCCGTGGGCGGTGTCGATAACGATGGCATCCACGCCGGCGGCAACGAGGGCGTCGACACGGTCCATCGAGTCAGTGGTCACACCTACGCCGGCTGCCACGCGCAGACGACCCAGAGAGTCCTTGCATGCGTTGGGTTTATCTTTGGCTTTGGTAATATCCTTATAAGTTACGAGCCCCACGAGGTGACCCTCCTTGTCTACAACAGGAAGTTTCTCGATTTTATGGCTCTGGAGAATGTCGGCGGCCTCTTCGAGATTTGTCGACTGGGAAGTTGTCACAAGATTCTCCGATGTCATCACCTCGTCGACCGGACGGTTGAGGTCGCGCTCGAAACGAAGGTCACGGTTGGTGACGATACCTACCAGCATGCAGTCGTCGTCGACCACGGGGATACCGCCGATATGGTATTCCTCCATTATCTTGAGTGCATCGCCCACGGTGGCGCCGCGGCGTATGGTCACCGGGTCGTAGATCATACCGTTCTCGGCACGCTTTACGGCGTGTACCTGACGGGCCTGCTCGGCGATAGACATATTTTTGTGAATCACGCCGATACCGCCCTCACGAGCTATGGCGATAGCCATTTTGGCTTCCGTAACAGTGTCCATGGCGGCGGAAACCAGGGGCACGTTAAGTGTTATATTCCTGGAGAATTTCGACTGAAGGTTAACGCTCTTAGGGAGCACTTCGGAGTAAGCCGGGATAAGGAGAACATCATCGAAAGTGAGTCCGTCCATCTCCACGCGATCAGTAAGAAATGACGACATAAGCGATAAATAAATTTATTGCACGCAAAGTTACGAATTTTCCGTGACCCGCCCATCATCCCTGACCCGTTTTCTTTCCTCCCTCGCCAAAAATTCTCTTGTTCTTTTTTAATGCCTGTCTGCAGAACTCCTCCCATTACTTATCAACAATCCCCTCTCGCAGGGTTGATACCCGACGAAAGGGGGATGATTACTGATAAACGTTGCCGACAATGTGTTGACAAGAATACAAGTGATTATCAGTTGGAATGATGTTCTTGTTTATCTTACAGGAGGCATCGCCAAACGTCTAACAGAGAAATAAACAGTCCACTCCCACGCCTTACCGGATATCGGAATCCCCTTGCCGGGGAGTGGATATACGACAAGCATGAGCGTTCTTTGACTGCTTCGATCCTTCGTGTTTTGAAATTGGCGATTTCCTGTAAAGGATAAAGCATGAAACGCTTCAACAAAATGTATGCGCGCCACTACAGCACGCACCGCAAATTTAATACATTTCCCTGATACCCCAAAAAGAATTTCAAAAAATGCAACTAAA